>JALYZQ010000088.1 GCA_030948805.1 Actinomycetota bacterium
TCCCCAAACTGGGAACCGTGCTCAAGTGTCATATCCGCGCCTGATTCTCGACCGACACCGCTCCCGCCGCGGTGAAGAACTTCTTGATCAGATAGTTCTCCTCGCTGTCCAGCGTCGCGCCGCCCAGGCAGTGGATGCCCAGCGTCCGCTTCAGCGGTTTGCCGTCTGCGGTCTGCGCTTCCCAGGTCTGAGCTCGCGTCTGGATGAGCCGCTCGGCGATCATGTCGGTGGCCTGCTCCAAGGAGATCGACTCCCACTCCGCGCTCCCCGGACGTCGGTAGCGGACCGTCGTCTCCCGCCCGGGGGCATTGACCAGCTGCTCGGAGGCCGAACCCTTGGGACACAGCCGTCCGCGGGAGATCGGACTGTCCGGATCGCCCTCGATATGGATCACCCGCTCGTCCTTGACGTATACGCGCTGCCCGCAGCCGACTGCGCAGTAGGGACACACCGACCGGGCCACCCGGTCGGCCGTCTCGGTGCGCGGACGCAGGTCCTCCGAGCGCGGTGACTGCGCGGCCCGGCCCAGACCCAGGTGATCCTGGGTCAGTTGGCGGACCAGCGGCGGCAGACGCAGACGCGGGCGCGACATCGACGGCACCCTACCCGCTGCACGCCCGCTCTATCCGGGGGGCTGTTGGATCCTGAGGTTCATATTTGACGACAGGATCCAATCGGCCCCCTAAGCCGCGTGCCTCAAGCCGCGACGAGCTGCTCGCGCTTGTCCTCCACGCCGGCGAACAGCTCCTTGAAGGAGTCGGCGAACTTCTGCACGCCCTCGTCCTCGAGCACCTTGACCACGTCGTCGTAGTCGATGCCGGCCTGCCCGAAGCGCTCCAGAATGCGCCGGGCCTCATCGACGTCTCGATCCAGAGTGCGCTCCACCTTGGCGTGGTCTGAGACCGCCTCGATCGTCTCCCGGGGCATCGTGTTGACGGTCTCGGGCCCGATCAGCTCCTCGACGTAGAGCACGTCGCGGTAGTCGGGGTTCTTGGTCGAGGTCGACGCCCACAGGCAGCGCTGCGGGGAGCCGCCGGCCGCCTCCAGCTCCTCCCAGTCTGAGCCGCTGAACAGCTCCTTGTAGGTCTGATAAGCGAGCTTGGCGTTGGCGATGGCCAGCGTGCCCTTGAGATCGTCATGGCCGCCGATCTCGTCCAGGCGCTTGTCCGCCTCGCTATCGACCCGGGAGACGAAGAAGGAGGCCACCGAGGCCACCTTGCTCAGATCTCCTCCGCTCTCCCGGAGCCGACGCAGCCCGCGCAGATAGGCCTCAGCGGCCTCGCGATGGCGATCCAAGGAGAAGAGCAGGGTGACGTTTACGGGGATCTCGGCGGCGATCGTCTCCTCGATCGCCTCCAGGCCCTCTTGCGTCCCGGGAATCTTCACGAACAGGTTGCGTCGCTGCACCATCGCGTGCAGCCGCCGGGCCTCCTTGGCGGTCCCGGCGGCGTCGTGAGCGAGGTTGGGGTCCACCTCGAGCGAAACCCAGCCATCGCGCGTCTTATCGCCGCGATCAAAGGTGGGCTGCAGGAGGTCACAGGCCGCCCGAATGTCCTCTCGAGCCAGAGCCAGGAACACTTCCTTGGGCTCCCGCTCGGAGCTCAGCACCTCGCGCAGCTGCTCGTCATAGGCGTCGCCCTCGGCGATCGCGCCTTGGAATATCGTCGGGTTAGAGGTCACGCCCTGGATCCCGTCCTCGACCAGACCGGCCATCTCACCGTCCTGGACGAAGGGGCGGGACAGGTAATCGATCCAGGGGCTCTGGCCCTGCTCGGAGAGGGCATGCAAAGGCGTGGTCATCTAGAGCTCCATTTCTCTTGTAGTGGACTGGCCACTAGGCAAACGAATACCCGCCTGGGACGGATTTTGCGCCAACTCTCTCAATCTAGCCATCCTCGCGTCGAAGCAGCGGAAGGGCGAACCACAGGCCGGAGATCGCCGCGCCAGCCACCAGCCCGATCACCACCGGTGCCGGTCCCCCAAGCACCACGTCGGCCAGCAGGACGAGGATCCCTGTGAAGCCGAAAGCCAAGAAGATCATGGCCATGATGGCCAGGCGGTTGGCCATCAGCACCAGATAGCGCTTCTCGCCGCGCCGGAACAGGATCCGGTGCTGGATGGTCGGCGCCAGCAGCAGGATAGCCGCGGCGGCCACGCAGACCAGAGTCACGAAGTAGTCGACGCGGCCGAACTGTGAGAGGTGCTTGAAGCCGGTGTTGAACGGGGCTACGAGCAGGAACGCGAACATGATCTGGATGCCTGTTCCGGCCACGCGCAGCTCGTTGAGCAGCTCAATCGTGTTGCGATCCCAGCGCTCGATCGGCGATTCATCGCGCTGTTGCTCCGAGGATTCGCCGGCGTCCGTGGCCACGTGAATACCGTACCCAGAGGGGCCTCGATTAGCGCCCCCGGGCAGCGGGCATGACAAGGCCGATGACCGCCCGAGCGACCGTGAGCTGAGTCGTGCGCAAGCTCGTGGGCGCCATCTCCGGCGCGGCGCTCGCCGCGAGCTTCTATCTGCTGCTCATCGACACCACGAGCCTGCCTGAGCTTTACGCGATGGCCGGAGTCGTGCTTCTGGCCGGCCTGGCCTTTTTGGCCTCGCTGCAGCAAGGCTTCACCGAGGCGTCGATCCGCCCGCGCTGGTTGCTGCGCGGTTACCGGCCGCTCCTGGGGGTGCCGCGACAGATCGCCCTGGTTGCGGTCGAGGCCGCCGCCCAGCTGATCCACCCCCGTCGGACGCGAGGCCGCCTGCGGGCAATCCCCTTCGCGGGCGGGGAGGGCCCGCACGACATCGGCCGTCGCGCGCTGAGCGAGGCCCTGGGCTCGCTGGCCCCCAACACGATCGTCATCGGCGTCGACCCCGAGCGCCACCTGCTGCTCGTCCACCAGCTGCACCGCGACGGTGACGCGGATGAGCTCGACGTGCTGGGGTTGGGATGAACGAGTGGGTGCTGGCGGCGATCGTCCTCACGGCGTCGCTGATCCCGTGCCTGGGGGTCTGCGTGCTGGCCGGCGCCACGCATGCGCTGGCCGCCCTGGAGGTGGCCGCCACACTGACCACGACCGCCCTGATGATCCTGTCTGAGGGCTTCCACCGCCAGCCATTCGTCGACCTGGCCATCGTGCTGGCCCTGCTCTCGCTGGTCGGAGCTATGGCCTTCGCGCGGCTCATGGAGCGAGATCTGTGAGCCAGCTGCACCAGGTCAGCGTGACCATCCTGCTGGTCGCCGGCGTGGGCATCGAGCTGCTGTCCGTGCTTGGCCTGGTGGCCATGCGTGACGTCTATGACCGCCTTCACTATGTTGGCCTGGCCGGCTTCGGCGCCCTGCTGGTCGGCGTCTCGATCCTCGTCCGCGAGGGCTTCTCGCTGATCGGCGACAAGGCCCTGCTCACCGGGGGCCTCCTCGTCCTGCTCAGCCCCGTCCTCGTCCACGCCACCGCCCGGAGCTTCCGAACCCGCCAGCACGGCGACTGGCGCCAGGGCATCGAGGACCACGTCGAGGAGCGGTCGCAGTGACGGCCCTTCAGGCGACCGCCCTGATCGTCGTTGCCGTCGCCGGGACCGCCGTGGTCATCACCCCAGAGGCGCTGCGCCAGGCCATGGTCCTCGGCATCTACGGCCTGACGCTGACGCTGTTGTTCTTCACTTTCCAGGCCCCCGACGTGGCACTGTCGGAGATCGTCGTCTCCGCAGTGGGGATGCCGCTGATCATTCTCGCCGCGCTCCGGAAGATCCGCTCCCAGGAGCGCGAGCGGGAGGAGGACGAGTCGTGAGCCGCCGGCTGCGGCTGACCCTGTTTGCCTTCGCGGGTCCCACGTTTGCCGCCGTGCTGGTCATCGGCCTGCGCGGGCTGCCTGCCTTCGGGGACTACCACGGAATCTACGGGCTGCTGCTGGACCGCATCGAGCCCCATCTGCGTCACGCCACTGACATCGTGACGGCGCTGAACTTCGACATCCGCGCCTTCGACACGCTGGGCGAGGAGTTCATCCTCTTCGCCTCGGTGGCCGGGGTGGCGGTCCTGCTGCGTCGCCTGCGGCTTCACGAGCACGGCGAGCGCAGCCGTGGGCTCGAGGATCATCGCTTCGCGGGCGCCAGCGCCGCCGTACGGGTGACTTCACTGGTGATCGTTCCCTTGCTGGTCGCCCTGGGGGCATACGTCGTCATCCACGGCGCCCTGACCCCCGGCGGAGGCTTTCAGGGCGGCGTCGTGCTGGCCTGTGGGCCCCTGGCCGCACTGCTGGCCGGACGCTATTTGCTCCTCAAGCGCCTGGCTCCGCACTGGATGCTCGAAGCCGCCGAGTCCGCCGGCGCCGCGGCCTACACGATGATCGGACTCGCTGGTCTGATCATCGCCTCGACCTACCTGAAGAACTTCTTGCCCCTGGGCACCCCGGGCGAGCTGCTTTCGGCCGGAACCATGCCGCTGAACAGCATCGCCGTGGGCCTCGAGGTGACTGCAGGCTTCCTGCTCATCTGGACTGAGTTCCTGGACCAGGCGCTGGTCGTCAGTCGACGAGACACGCAGTGAGCTTCCTGCCCTACGCCGTGGCCGCCTGGCTGTTTTTGGTCGGCCTGTGGGGAGTGGTCTCGAGCACCAATCTGGTCCGCACCGTGCTCAGCCTGACCGTCGTGCAGTCCTCGACCTACGTGGTGCTTCTGGGTATCGGCTACCGGACCGGGGCCAAGGCGCCGATCGTCGCTGACATCCCGGCCGGCTCGCGTCTGGTCGATCCCGTCGTCCAAGTGCTGGTACTCACCGACGTGGTTATCGAGGCCACGATCACCGCCCTGCTGCTGGCCTTGGTCGTCCAGGCGCACAAGCGCTTCGGCAGCCTCGATCCCGAGGATCTGCGCATCCTGCGCGACTGAGCCTGCGGGTCGTGTCCTCGCTCGCCACGCTCCCGGTGGTCATCCCCTTCCTGGCCGGGCCGCTGCTGGTCGCCACGGGAAGCTTTGCTCCACGCTGGCTGGAGGATCAGACCGCGGTCCTCAGCGCGATCGCCGTCTGTGCCCTGTGCGCGCTACTGGCCGTGCACACGGGCTCACAGCCACTGGCCTACTGGGTCGGAGGCTTTCGTCCCCACCACGGGATCGCCATCGGCATCTCTCTGTCCATCGACCCACTGGGCGCCGGAATGGCCGCCTTCGCTGCCCTCCTGGTCAGCGCCGCGCTCTTCTACGCCGTGCACTACTTCGACGCCGTCAAGGGCCTCTTTCATGGCCTGATGCTGCTCTTCATGGCCGGCATGGTGGGCTTCTGCCTGACCGGCGACCTGTTCAACCTCGTCGTCTTCTTTGAGCTCATGAGCGCTGCCGCGTTCGCCCTCACCGCCTACCGCATCGAGGAGCGCGCTCCGATCCAGGGGGCGATCAACTTCGCGATCACCAACAGCATCGGCGGCTATGCGATGTTCATCGGGGTCGCGCTGCTCTACGCGCGCACCGGCGCCCTGAACATGGCTCAGATCGGGACAGCGCTGGACGGCCATCAAGCCGATGCGCTGGTCACTGTGGCCATGGTCCTGCTCCTGCTCGGCTTCTTGACCAAGGCGGCCGCGGTGCCCCTGCACTTCTGGCTCGCCGATGCGCACGCCGTGGCCCCGGTACCGGTGTGCGTCCTGTTCTCGGGCGTCATGGTGGAGCTCGGCATCTATGCCGTGGCGCGTATCTACTGGGTCATCTTCGCCGGACCGATGACTGCTCACGCCGCCACTCTGCGCGCGATCCTGATTGCCCTCGGCGTGGCCACCGCCCTGCTCGGAGCCCTCATGTGCTCCGTGCAGCGCCACATCAAGCGGTTGCTCGCCTTCTCCACGATCAGCCACACGGGCATGTTCGTCTGTGGTGTGGGACTGCTCAGCGCCAAGAGCCTGGCCGGCGTGTCCACGTACCTGATTGGCCACGGCCTGACCAAGGGAGCGCTCTTCATGTGCGCCGGGGTGCTCCTGCACCGCTTCGCCACCATCGATGAGTTCGATCTGCATGGCCGAGGCCGCGCGATCCCCATCGTCGGCGTGATGATGGCTGCCGGCGGTCTGCTGCTGTGCGCCGCACCGCTGCTGACCACCTACTTCGGCAAGTCCCTGCTCGACGAAGCGGCCTCCGAGGCCGGTTACGGATGGCTGATCGGCGTGTTCATCCTCGTCTCGGCGGTCACCGCAGGCGCGGTGCTGCGCGTGACCGGTCGCGTGTTCCTGGGCTGGGGGCCAGCGGAGGGCCCTGACCCCCGCCAGGCGCGGGCGGCCGAGGAGCGCGTCGACGAGACGCGCGGTGTGCGCGACCACACACCGCCCCTGATGGTGATCATCCCGCTTGTCTTGCTGGTGACCGCGACGGCGGTGGGCCTGGTGCCGGGCGCCGTACCGGGCATCGAGCGCGCGGCGGTTCGGTTCACCGACCACGCGGCCTACGCCCGTTGGGTGCTCTATGACCGGCCGATCAACTGGCCGCGGGTCATGGCCAGCCACTTAGCACCGGTCGGCGTCGTCTATTCCCTGCTGGCCCTGGCCGGCGCGCTTGGGACGGCCGCGCTGGGACTGTTTGGTCGCCCGCTGCGCGAGGTCCTGCCGGCCTCGATCAGCGATCCATCGCGCTCGGCTCTGCGGGGCCTGCGCAGACTGCATTCGGGTCACATCGGGGACTACATCGCCTGGTGGAGCGCCGGCGCGGCCACGCTCGGCGTGGTCTGCCTAGTCGCCGTCGGCTGAGCCGCGCCGCTCGGGACTCTGGGACTCCTCGAGCCGCCGGTAGACGAACTGCAACAGCTCAGAGCCGAAGAAGATGGACGCTACCCCGTCGGGCGTGGCTAAACATGACTGGGGCCCCCGCCGCCGGATAGCGCGACGCCTCGGGGCGCCCCGCCGCGCCGATAAGCTGGCGGTGCACCCTCTGATGACCACTCAGCCGCCGGCGACACAGATCAGCACTCATCCGCCTGAGTGGACGGTCAACTCAGGCCGGGGGCAGACCATTGAGCGGCGCAGCCAAAGGCGCCGACGCTGAGCGCGGACGGCGACGGGGATAACGCCTTTGGCTCGGGCCACCCCTTCTCGGTCGGCATCGAGGAGGAGCTGTTTCTTGTCGATCCGCTGACCGGCCGCCAGAGCAACAGTTCCGGTGCGGTGCTCCAGCGCCTGGGTGAAGCGCAGCGACAGCTGCCCGGCCGAATCGAGCCCGAGCTGCACGCCTGCCAGATCGAGCTGATCAGCGACCCATGCTCGGACGCCGGGGAGGCCGTCGCCCAGGTGCGCGCGCTGCGGCGCGCGGTCATCGCGACCGGAGCCGGCATCCTGGGTTCAGGAACCCATCCCTCTGCCCTGGAGGGCGAGGCCGAGATCACCGACACGGAGCGCTATGAGCGCATCCGGGAGCTGCTGGGAGACGCCGTGGCTACTCCGGTGGCCGGCCTGCACGTGCACGTGGGAATGCCCGACCCTGGGACGGCGATCCGCGTCTTCAACGGCCTGCGTGCTCACCTGCCCATGCTCCAGGCCCTAGCGGCCAACTCGCCTTTCCGTCACGGCCGTGACACCGGGCTGGCCTCAGCCCGTGAAGTCACGCTGCGCTCCTGGCCGCGCTCCGGGGTGCCGCGAGCTCTGCGTGACTACGAGGACTTCTGCACTTCAGCCGCACTCCTGGCCCGCGCGGCCGACGTCCCGGATTACACGTGGTTCTGGTGGAAGCTTCGCCCCCACCCTCGCCTGGGCACCGTCGAGGTCCGCGCCCTCGACGTGCAGACCACGCTTGAGGAGACCGAGGCCCTCGTGGCCCTGATCCATTGCCTGTGCCGCCACACCGCCGACTCGCCCGATGGTCCAGAGCTCCCGCCCGAGCTGGTCGAGGAAGGGCTGTTTCGAGCCGCCCGCTTCGGCGTCCGCGCCGACCTGCCCGATGATCAGGGGCGGCTGCGGCCTGCCCACGAGGTGCTGCTCGAGGCATTGGCACTGATTACGCCCCACGCTCAGGAGCTCAACTGCGCCGAGCAGCTCAAGCTCCTACCGCCCCTGATTCGCCGAGCCGGCGGGGCAGGCCGCCAGCGTGGCTACTACGAGATCGCCGGGATGGACACGGTGTTGCGTGAGCTCACCCGCGCCACCTCCGGCTCGGCCCGCTCCGACTAGGTCGACCGCGCGGGCGTGCCGGCGGCAGTCAGCGCGATCACCTCATCTAGCGCCTGGCTCAGGCATTTGGCGAACAGCTCGGGCTCGGTGAACGCCGCGGCGTCCAGGTTGGCCCCGACACAGCAGTGCTCGTTGTGGGAGACCATCGTGATCATCGCCGCGCAGCCCGGCAGGGGGGCGAACGGGTAGACCTTGACGATCTCCGCCCCGGCCATGTAGACGCGGCGCGAGATTCCCGGCACGTTGGAAGCCTGCACGTCCTGGTTGGGCGTGAGGCGGACGGCCAGGCGCGAGACCACGCGCCCGGGAAGCAGGCCGATGAGCGGGGCCAGTTCGGCCAGCACGTCCACGGCTGGTTCTGCCCGCTCCCGTCGCACCACCTCGCGGACCAGGCTGATCCTGCGCCGCACGTCCACCTCTCCCGCCGGTCCGGCGAAACGCAGGCCGGTGAAGCGGTTTCCACCGAGCGGATCGTCGTCGCTGCGCACCGAGACGGGGATCGCCATGGGTACCTCGTCCAGGGGGATCCCGAACTCCTCGTGGTAGAGGCGCAGGGCACCGAGCACGGCGGCCAGGTAGACGTCGTTGAGTGATGCCCGCGTCGCCTTGGCCGCCGAGCGTAGGTCGGCGAGGGGCACCTCCACGGCCTCCAGGCGCCAGCGCAGGCTGCGAGGAGCCAGCAGGGGCGACGGAGCAGTGCCCGGGGCGGTGGCCACGTGCTCGAGCGACGCCGCCGCCCGCGCCGCGCCGATCAACGCGCCGCGGGGATGGACCGCCGCGCCCCCCAGCCGGCCCAGCGCCTGGCGACTGGCCTGCAGTGCAGCGCCGGGGACAGCGGAGATCGTGCGCACGAGCTGACCGCCCAGCAGCAACGCGGGAGCGTTTCCGTTGGCGACCGGCACCGGCGGCTGGGGCTTGTGGGGATCGTGGCGGCGGCGGTCACTGTGCAGCATGTCCAACAGCTGCACGTTGCCCAGACCGTCGGTGATGCTGTGGTGCAGCTTGAGGATGTAGGCGGCCTGCCCTCCATCCAGACCCTCCACCAGCACCGCCTCCCAGAGCGGCCGGTCGCGGTCAAACGGCGCCATCATCACCTCGGCGGCCAGGTCCAGCAGGGCCCGGAGGTCACCCGGCGCGGGAGCTTGGACCCGGCGCAGGTGACGGTCGAGTTGGAACTCGGGGTCGACCTGCCAGCTGGGGGCCCCGACGCCCAAGGCCGGCTCGACCACGCGCTGGCGAAACCGGGGGACCATGCGGGTCGCCCAATCGTGAGCGTCGCGTAGGCGATCCCAGTCCGGCGAGCGATCGAGAATGTTGACGCCGGCCAGAGTGACCCGCATTCGGGGGTCGCCTTCGGCGCGCCACATCATCGCCTCCAGGGGGTTCATCTCCTCGGTCGTGCCCCATTCCCGCGCCCGGGCAAAGCGCGTGTGACGCTCCTCAGCTCGAGTGGCCATTGCGCCCCGCGGCCGGCCAGTCGGCCAGCGTGTCCGAGTACAGCTGGCGGACCTCCTTGACCCGCTTGTCGAGCTGGTTAGGCCGCCAGGCGCCGACATCTATCGGCTCGTGCACGTAGACGTCGATCGTGGCTCGGCGCATCACCTTGGCATCGCGCCACATGGCCGCCCCGGTGTTGCGCAGCACCAGCGGCACAACCGGCACCCCAGCCTGACGCGCGACATGAAACCCTCCCTTCTTGAAGGGCCCCAGGCGAGGGGAGATGCTGCGCGTCCCCTCGGGAGCGATGACCAGAGACATGCCCCGGCGCAGGCGCTGCACGGCCGGCTCCAGCGCCTCCCGCGCCTGCTTGCTGTTGCGGCGGTCCACAAAGGCGACATCGGCGGCCCAGAATGCCGGCCCCACGGGTGAGAAGGCAGCCTCCCTCTTGGCCACGCCGGTGAACCCGCCGCGCAGCAGCTTGCACAGCACGGGCACGTCCAGCGGACTCTGGTGGTTGAAGATGAACACCGCCGGGCGGTGGGCGGCGAGCCGCTCGGCATACTGGACGTCCACGTCAACACCGGCCAGAGCCAGCGACAGATCTCCGGCCAGGCCCATGCCGAGGTCCACTCCGTGTCGCCGCGATCCGTTGAGCAACCCGAGGCCGAAGCCGACGCCGAAGCCGGCAAACAGCCCGCCGTAGGCGGCCGCCGTGCGCGCGAGGTCCGTGACCCCGGGCCGACCCTGGGGACGGAAGCTGCGCGCGGGCCAGCCCCGCTGCTGGGCCACGCGCTCGAGCTTGGGCTCCGGGTTCAGCGGCCGCGGACGCCCGACCAGCTCCAGCAGCGGCAGGTCCTCATAGCCGTTGGAGTAGGCAAAGGACGACTCCAGGTCGATGTCCCGCGCTGCGGCCAGCTCACGGGCCGCGTCGGCTTTGGGCGCGCCCCACAGCGGGGATCCGGCTAGCCGGCCGGTCACGATCCCGTCGTGCACCTGCACGGGGCTACAGAGCACATCCTCGACGCCCAGCTCCTCGGCCAACGGTCTGACCTGGAAGCGAGTGGCTGAGGAGGCGAGCACGATCGTGTGCCCACGCGCTCGGTGTGCGCAGATCAGCGCCCAGGCCTCAGGGAACAGGGTGCTGGCGATATCGGTCCGAAACAGCTTGGCGCCGAGCTCCTCCATTTCCTGCTCCGAGCTCCCCGCCCACGATCCGATGGCCAGTGCCATGAACTCTGCGAAGCGCTCGGTTGACACCTCGCCTCGCTGCAGACCGAAGGCCAGCGTACGCGCGGCCTCGCTTAGGCCGATATCGAAGCTGCGCGCGCGATGGCGGTAGAAGGCCAGGGCGGAGAAGCCATCGATTACCGTCCCGTCGACATCGAAGAAGGCCCCCAGCTGAGGGCCCGCCGGCGCCCGCTTGACCTCGGCGACCATTGCGTCCAGTGCTGTCATCGCGCCCGCACCTACCCGGGCTGGCCGGCGGCGTAGAGATCCTCGATCTGGCCAGCGTACTTTTCGGCGATCGGCTTGCGCTTGAGCTTCATCGTCGGCGTCAGCTCATCCCCGCCGGGCAGCCATTCGTCGTCCAGCAACGTGTAACGCTTGATCTGCTCCACGCGTGAGAGCTGATCGTTGGCCCTGGCCACGGCCTCGTCGATGTGCTCACGGATCCTCGGGTTGGCCACCATCCGGGCCTGGTCGCCCGGCTCGAGCCCGAGCTCGTTGGCTTTGGATCCGGCGGCATCGGGGGCGCGCGCCACTGTGGCCTGAAACGCCTGGCAGAGGGTCTGCGCGCGGGAGCCAGACTCATGCACGGTGCCCTGCGCATCGGGTAGGGCTGTGCTCATACCTTCCCCTCCGCCCCCCGTTAGGGCCCGCTACTACGCGGGCTAGCGGGACACATCGTAGAGGGCCTGTTCGGCCGAGGCCGGCTGCGGGGCTCCGTCGACTGCCGCCGCATCGGTACGTCTTCGCGGGGAGCCGCCGACCCGGGACTGCACGGCGGCCACCAGGTCAAGCGTGTCTCCGAGCTCGCGGGCAAAGGCTCGGCGCGCGCGGTCCAGATCGGCGTCCCCGGGTCCCTCCAGATCTCGATGCCGGGCCAGCGCCAACCCCGTCTTGAACAGCTCCAGCGACACCGACTCGGCGCTGGTCAGACGCCGCTGCAAAAGCCATTGCTGGCCGACGCCGAGGCACTGCTCCAGGAAGGCCTGCTCGTGCAGCTGATGACCCGGGCTCATAGCGGTCAGGCAGTCGGCCAGGACCAGATAGGACTCCAGAAACGGCCGCAGGGCCAGCGGGGCGAGGGGCAGCCACTCGGGATCCTCGTCGAGGATCTCCAGCTCGGTGCGGATGTTGGCCAAAAACTCATCCTTGGAGGCAAAGAAGAACTCGAACTTGAGCAGCTCGCGCAGGCGCAGCGCTTCGCGCCACGCCGCCTCCTGCTGATCGTCCTCGCTGGCCCGTCCACGCTCGCGGGCCAGCTCGGCCACCGCGCGCTCGACCAGGAAATGCAGGGCCGAGTTGCGGTAGAAGGCGGCGACCAGGTGCTGCTCGGGGCCGATGCCCCACACCGGCTCACGGCCGGCGTCAAAACGGATCGTGGCTCCCGCCCGCACCAGTGAGTCCAGTGTGCGCAGAACCAGCGCGGGGTGATCGAGCCGACCGCTGGAGGCGATGGCAAAGCCGCGGCGTTCGAAGTAGCGGTTCAGCGGCTTGACCGCCTGGACCAACTGCTCCAGGGTCAGCGCGCGATCGGCGGCCAGCAGCGCGATCGTCACGGCCGCCGCGGGCACGATCGGCGTGACGCGGTTGATGCGATGGCAGACATCGAGCGCTACCCGCTCGACCTGGTGTCCACGCCCGTCCTGCTCGGTATCCAGCTCGGCCAGCCGGTCGCTCAGGGATACAGGGTCGGCGAAGTCGATGTGGATTCCGCCTCCTCCGCGCCGCTGGCGGAGCATGAACTCGGCCAACCAGCGGATGTCCTCGGGCCGCTTGCCCGCACCGCGAGCCTCGGCCGCCATGTCCTGGACCTCGGGCAGCTGGTCATAGACGATGGACATCGGAGCCAGCAACACGTCATCGGCGCCCGACTCGCGAACCGCGTCGGTCAGGTAGCGCAGCAACCCGTATTGGGGTGGGCGCATCTTGCCCGTCCGCGAGCGGCCCCCCTCGATCGCCCACCCGATGTCGGCGTGCTGGCTGACCAGGTGGGCCAGGTACTCCCGCAGCGCGAAGCGGTAGACGGGATCGTCGCGGATGCTGCGACGGATGAACACCATGCCCGTGCGGCGGGCCAGATCTCCGAAGGGCCAGAAGTCCAGGTTGATCCCGCCCATCACGTAGAAGGGCGGGAAGTTCATCAGGTGCAAAGCCGTCGGCGCCGCCCACGTGTCCAGGTAGGAGCGGTGTGAGGGCAGCCAGACGATCGTGTGGTCGTGGTCGAGCTCGCGCAGCTGACGCAAGGTGCGCTCGTCTATGCGCAGGTCGTAGTTGCGCAGCAGATGCTGGCCCAGCCGTCGCCAGGCCCACGTCGGTCCCGCCGTGTGGCATGCGGACATCTCGGCGATGGCCGCCGCGGCCTGCTGCTGCACATCTTCGACGCTCCGGTCGAGCTCCTGGCTGAGCGTTTGCACCCCGGCCCGGAAGCGCTCTCCCGACGTGACCTCGCGGACGCCGTCACGGGCCATCTGGACGGCCCTCTCGGCTGATCCTCGACGGGGACCGCCCGGCCTCCGAACCGTCGCCGTCAACCTCGGCCAGGAACCCAAGCAACGTGGCGTTGAACTGCTCGGGACACTCGATCATCGGCACGTGTCCCGCCTCGGGGAACCTGACCACGCGCGAGCCAGCAATCCGCTGCGCGTACTCATCGGCGTGGCGGACGCGGATCAAGGCGTCGCCCTCGCCCCAGGTGATCAGGGTTGGACATTGGATCGCGGACAGGCTCGTCCCCCACTCGTGGGTCAGGTAGGAGAGGCTGGCCGTCAACGCGGCACGCGTGCTAGGGCCCGGTGACGGCAGCAGCGCCCAGGCGGTCAGATCCGCGGGCAGGCGGCGGGGGTCGTGGACGACCAGCGACAACGCAGCCTGGCGCAGGCCCGGACGGGCGGCCAGCGTTCGGGCCGACGCGCCGATCCGCGCCCCGAGGAGGCCGACCATGCGCAGGAAGGGCACCGTGACCGCGCGCTCACGGCGGGTGGGGACCATGCCCGCGGCGTCGACGAGGACCAGGGCCCGCACCCGCTCCGGCGCGATCAGGGCGAGCTCGGCAGCTACGAACCCGCCCATCGAGTTGCCGACCACGACCACGGGACCGGAATCGACTTGCTCGCACAGGTCAGCCAGTGCCTGCGCGAAGGCTCGGATCGATACGTCGCCCTGGCCGACCTCCGACGCGCCGAAGCCGGGGAGGTCCACAGCCAGCGTGCGATGGGCGGCGGCCACGGCAGGGAGGTTGGTCGCCCACACGCGCCATTGGGCGCCGAGCCCGTGCACGAACAGAACCGTCGGCTCGCCCTGGCCGTAATCGACATAGGAGACGGAGCTGCCGCCGACGCGTGCAGTGCGGAGGTGGGCGGACCAGTCGATCTGGCGCCACGCCCCGGGGTCTACGGCACCAGCGTCGGGAACCCCGGCCTCGGCGGCAGCCGGGTGGGGCGCACGAGCGTCGGGGGCGCCGGTGCCGTCCACAACCTTGGTCTGCGAGGCCATCTCCCCATCGTATGGTCGCGCGGTGGGGATCACAACCCGACACCAGCGATGCTCAGCCCGGGCCGTGGATCTCCGAGGTCGGCTCGAGTCGCAACAGGCCGGCGAAGGCCTCCTGGGCGGTCCGGTCGCCCGAGACGACGGCATCGACCTCCTGGGCGATGGGCATCTCGACGTCGTGCTCGGAGGCGAGCTCCATGACCACGCGAGCGGTCTTGATCCCTTCGGCGACCATGTTCATGTCGTCGGCGATCTCCTCGGCGCTCATGCCCTGCGCCAGCTTCTCCCCCACCGTGCGGTTACGGCTCTGCGGGCTCATGCAGGTGGCCATCAGATCACCCATCCCCGTCAGACCGGCGAAGGTACGCGGCTCGCCCCCCATGGCCAGGCCCAGGCGAGTTATCTCCGACAGCGCCCGAGTGATCACGGTGGCCCTCGTGTTGTCGCCCACCCCCAGTCCCTCGGCCATCCCGGCGGCGATGGCCATCACGTTCTTGAGCGCTCCGCCGAGCTCACACCCGATCACGTCGGTGTTGGTGTAGATCCGGAACGCGGTGGTGGCGAACACCTCCTGCAGCGATTGGGCCACGTGCTGATCGGGCATCGAGATAACCGCCGCCGCGGCGTAGCCGTCGAGGACCTCCTTGGCCAGGTTGGGACCGGCGAGCAGGCCGGACGGATGGCCGGGCAGCACGTCGTCGATCACCTCGGTCATCCGCTTTCGGGTCTCCTGCTCCAGGCCCTTGGTCAACGAGACGATCGGGATCCAGGGCCGGACATGGGGAGCCGCCGACTCCAGAACCGCCCGAAAGCCGTGCGAGGGAACGGCCAAAGCCAGCACGTCGGCCGTGGCCACGGCATCCTCCAGCGCATCGGTGGCCTCCAGTTCCGCGCACAGCTCTCGGTCCTCCAGGTAGTCCGTGTTGCGGTGGCGCTCATCGACCTCCTGGGCGGTCTCGGCCCGCCGTGACCACAGCGTGGTGTGCACGTTCTCGGACGCCAGAGAGGCCACAGTGGTTCCCCAGGAGCCGGCGCCCAGGAC
>JALYZQ010000108.1 GCA_030948805.1 Actinomycetota bacterium
CCGCAAGCCCCGCGAGCGGCCCGCGGCCCCTGCGCCGGTGGTCCGTCGCTGGGCTCATCGCCCGCGCCAGCACCGCGCCCCAGGTGACCGCCTGATCCACCGCGGCGCTGGTCTCGTCCAGGTCGTCCACCTTGTCAGCCACCGCTACCACGGCGCAGGCCCCGGTCTCCGCTGCCGCCAGCCCTCCGGTCCTCGCGCCGGAGAAGCCGTGGCGTCAAGAGCCACAGCCGGTGCAGCTCGAGCGCCGTGGTCTGCGGCGGCTGCTCACGGTGTTGGTACTCGCGATCTGCACGGGGACGGTGCTGCTGGCAGTTCCCGACCTGCGTCCTGTTGTGCGGGAGATCGCCGAGATGAATCCGGCCCTCGTGGTCGCCGCCGTCGCCCTGGAGCTTGCCTCGTGCCTCAGCTTCGTGGTCATATTCCGGCTGTTCTTCCGGCCCGTGCCGAGCGCTATGGCACGGGAGATGGCCTGGGCGCAGATGGGGTCCGGGGCCCTTCTGCCGGGCGGGGGCGTCGGCTCACTCGCCGCCGGCGGCTGGCTGCTTCACCTCGCCGGTATGCCCACCAGTCAGATTCTCCGACGCTCCAGCGGCCTCTTCTTCCTGACCAGCGCGATCAACGTGATCGCGCTCGGCGTCGGCGGTCTTTTTCTGCTGTTGGGGATCGGTGGCGGTCCGCATGACGTGCTGCGCGCCGGGGTCCCGGCCGGTGCCGCTGCAGCCGTCCTCGTCGTTGTCGTGGCTCTGGCCAGAGGCACGCGCCACGTCTCCGGCCGGCGCCTCGGCGCCGCGTGGCTTGATGACATCGGCGCGGGGATTCCCGCCGCCCGGGATGCGCTGCTGCGACCCAGCTGGCGTCTGCTAGGGGCAGTCGGCTATCTGCTGTTCGACATCGCCGTCCTGTGGACGACGCTGGCTGCGGTCGGCCCGGCGGCGCCGGTGGCGTCGCTGGTGGTCGCCTATCTCGCGGGCTACCTACTCAACGTCCTTCCCATCCCCGGTGGTGTCGGTGTTCTCGACGCAGGTCTGGTTGGCGCCCTGGCGGCCTACGGGTTGCCGCTGTCGCAGGCCGCGGCAGCAGTGCTCATCTACCACGCGGTGGCGTTCTGGATCCCGGCCCTCGGCGGGATGCTGGCGTATGCCCGCCTGCGCCCGCGTCTAGCTTACCGGACCCAATCACAGGCCCAAGAACCGATCCCTGCCGACTCATAGCTTACGGTCGCGGGTGCGAATCATCCTGCGTGTCGGTGCGCTCGGTGCGCTCCTCCGGGACGGCCGAGGTACCGGCGAAATCCTTGCGCTCCTCAGGGTCGATGAGCTGCTCATCGGCAATTCCGCGCTCGTGGATGTCGGCCTTTTCTTGACGAATATTGGCCTCGGCGCGCTCGCGCTGAGCCTCTTGCTGGGCGATGCGGGCGCGGCGCTCGGCCTCATCGGCGCGCTCGTCGCGAGCCCCAGCCTCGGCGCGGTTCGCCTCGACGACGTGCTCCCGGCGGTCGTCAAGCTCGGACTCCCGGCGCCGCAGGCGGTTGCGCTCGCGCATCCGCGGCATCAACACGAGCAGAGCAACCAGCACGAGTACGACGACTACGACAATGACAATGATCGCTGCAGTGGACATTTGGTCCCCTCCTTGAATTCCCGGTCTGTTCACTGATTCTCCCCCGACCGTGGCCATTGCAACCAGGAGATGGTCCGCGGCCGGACATGAGGAACCGGGGGGTTGACGGCATGGGGCAACGCACGCGTCGGCATCTCCTCGACCTGTCACGGAAACTGTGAGCCGTGGAGAACGCCCAGATCGCCGATCGCCTGGAGTCCTTCGGGGCGATGCTGGAGCTCGCCGAGAGCAACCCGTACACGATCAGGGCCTATCGGCGGGCCGCTGAGACGGTCCGGGCCACGCTGGCCCCAGTCGCTGAGTTGGTCGCGACTGGACGGGTTCAGGCCCTGCGGGGGATCGGGCCTGGCATCGCCGCTCGGCTCACAGAGCTCGTCACCACGGGTGAGATTGCCGAGCTGGCCGAGCTCGAGCATGAGCTCGCACCCGACCTGGTCGGGCTCGGGCGCTATCTCGGGCTCACCGCCCAGCGCTCAATGCAGATCGCCCGCGCCCTTGGTGTCCATTCCGCGCAGGAGCTGCGCGATGCCGCCGCGGACGGACAACTGCGGTCGGTACCCGGGATCGGCCCGAAGCTTGAGGCGCGCATCGTGGAGGCACTGGGCAAACCGCCGGAACCACGAACCCGGCAGGGTCTGACCCTCAACCGGGCCCGGGACCTCGAGACCGTGATTGCCACGACCCTCGGCGGCGAGGCCGCCGGTGACCCCCGGCGCTGGCGCGATGTCTGCGAGCGCCTCGCTGTCGTTGTCAGCGCCGAGAATCCCGGCCCCGTGCTTGACCGCTTTCCTACGTTGCCCCAGATCGTCGCGGTGATCGAAAGCGGAGATCGTCGCGCTCTCGGCGTCACGGTGGAGGGCGTGCCCGTGGAGCTCATTGCGGTCGAGCCCGAGCGCTTCGGCGCCGCGATCATTCGCGCGACCGGCTCAGCGGACTACGTCGCTGCCCTAGAGCCACTGCCCGACGGGGCCGACGAGGCCACGGTCTACGCGAAGCTGAACCTCCCCTGGTGTCCCCCTGAGCTCCGGGAGACGCCCCACAGGAGCCCGCCTCCTGCGCTCGTGGAGCTCACCCAGATTCGGGGCGATCTGCACAGCCACACGACGTGGTCAGACGGACGGGGGTCTGTCGAGGAGATGGGTCAGGCGGCGAAAGCGCGCGGCTACGAGTACCTGGCCATCTGCGACCACACCCCGGCGGTCGGCGTGGTGCCGGGCCTGACCCCGGATGATGTCCGCCGCCAGGCTGAGGACATCGCCCAGGCCAATGCGGTGCTGGCGCCGTTCCGGGTGCTGCGCGGCATCGAGTGCGACATCCTGTCCGACGGCCGGCTTGACCTGCCCGACGATGTCCTGGCCGAGCTTGACTGGGTGCAGGCCAGCGTCCACGGCGGGCAGCGCACGCCGCGCCGCGAACTGACCAAGCGCGTGACCACCGCGCTTGAGCACCCGTCCGTATCGTGCCTCAGCCATCCGACGGGGCGCCTCATCGGACGCCGGCCCGAGAACGCGCTCGATCTTGATGCGGTCCTGGAGGTCGCGCTGGCCCACGGCGTCTCCCTCGAGGTCAACGGGCTGCCCGACCGTCTTGACCTCAGCGGCGAGCACGTCCGCCGCGCCCTTGATGCGGGGGTGAGCATTGTCTGCTCGACGGATTCGCACGGCGTGCGCGGCCTGGACAACATGGTCCTGTCCGTGGCCACCGCGCGCCGGGGCGGCGCGACCGCGGTCGACATCGTTAACACGCGGCCGTTGGAAGCGCTGAAGCAAGCCCGGTAGTCCGGCGGTGAGCTATCCGGTCTGCTCGCGGAGGAGGGCGGCCAGGCCCTCCACATCGGCCACTGTGACGGTCAGCTCGGGGTGGCGCAGCCAGCCGGTCGGTTCGATGCCTGGCACGGGCTCGCGGAAGGTGATCAGCACGCCCCGATCACCATTGGTCGCGAACGTGAGCCCCCGGTCGGTGATGCCCAGGTGGGCGGGCCCGGCGGTCTTGAGAAACGCGTACGGACCGGTGATCTCGACCGCGCTGATGTTGTCCAGCGTCGTGTGCAACCGCCACGGCCCGAGCCGGGCACTCAGGGCCCCGCCACCGACCTCGAGCCAGGCCTTGGCTGGGGTGACGCCGAAGATCCGTCCCGCCCGGCGGTAGGCCCGGCTGAAGCGAAATACGAACCGCGTGGGACCATCTGACGACGGCGAGCCTGGTCTGGAGGCTGTCCTGTCCGCCACGGCCCTGACTCTAGCCCTCTGGCCGACCCCCGCAGCCCCCGTATCCCGGTATCACCATCCGGTCCCCATTGATCTCCGGCTAGGCGAGGTCGGCTTCAAGGGCGGAGTGATCGCTCAGGTCTTGATCGCGCCAGGCGTGGTGATAGCGAGCCGCGACCGGGCGCAGCTGGGATGAGGCGAAGATATGGTCGATGCGCCAGCCGCCGCCGTGTCCGGCGATCCGCTTCCAAGTCCAGCTCGGCTCCGGCATGGCATCCGGGTGCAAAGTGCGGTATGCGTCCTGGTAGCCGAGCTCCTGCAGTCCCGGGACGACATCGAGTTCGGCGGTGTCCCACTCGGCTCCTCGGTCGGGGCGTAGGCGCCCGCGTGAGTCGCGCGCGAACGAGATCACCTCTCCGTTGGCAAGCTCTCGCCGCGGGGTGTTGAGATCGCCACACAGCACGCGGGCTGCCGGTTCGGCCACGGCCAGGCCTTGGCGGACGGCTTGAAGGGTCTTGACCTTGACCACGCCATTGGCCGCATTAGGAACGTGGACACAGAAAGCCTCCACCGCGCCTCGGCTGGTCTTCGCCGCAGCGCACACAGCGGTCTCGGGCCAAGGCAGCACCAGGGCCCGACCTACATCATGCAGCGGGGTCCGGGAGGCCAGCATCACTCCGGTGGTGCGCCGCGTCGCCGGCGCGCGCGCCGGGTCGGCGTTATCCAGTGA
>JALYZQ010000224.1 GCA_030948805.1 Actinomycetota bacterium
GACCAAGAGCGCGAGCACGACCGCGCCCGTCGGAGCTAACTGCCGGACGGTCATGTGATCCGAGCGTGCAATGACCCAGGCGTGAACGGCGAGAGCCAGGGCCGCCCATTCGAGTGGCAGCTGCGGCAGGTAGGGGAGCAGCCGGCCTTGCCAACGGCCCAGCTCAAGCCCGACGGGGACGGTGCTGGCGACCGTGAGCGCCGCGAGAACGAGGTCGCCAGCATGGCGCCCGACACGGCTCTGCGGGAAGTCGAGCAGGACGAGCAAGAACGGGACGGCGAGCACGCGCGCGTTGTTCTGCAGGATCCAAGCGGCCTCGCCGAGGCTGCCAGTGAGCGCGGGGTGGGGCCGCGCCCCGCCTACGAGCTGCGGATCGAGGGTCGCCAGGCCAATCCCGACCGCGGCAGCTACGAGCACCACGCCGGCAGCGAGCGCGAGGTCAGCTCGCGGGATACCAACCGCTGAGGACATAGCCGTGACGGGTATGGATGAGGGTGGCCCAAGTGACGTGACTCGTGGCAGGAAGCCCCAGATACGGGCCGCTACCGCTGGTCAGCTCGTTGGTGATGACGGCCCACCGGTGCTGCTCAGGTCCTTGGCCGGGGGCGATCGCGGTGACAGTGCCTTGGTTCGTGACTCGGTAGCGGGCGAGGTCCGGCGCGCGGCTAGCAAGGGCCAGAGCCTGGGCCTGGGCTTGTCCGGTGGCGAGCCCGGCTAGTTGGTGCGAGCGCGTCGAGATCTGGCTGGTGGTCCAGTTGATGTAGAGGCGTGCGAAGCGCGCGAGCGCCGCTTCGGGGGTTACCGTCGCTGCGTCTCCGCCTAAGCGCACGCGGTCAGGCCGAGCGACTCCCTCATGATGCTCGCCGGGGTTGCGGGCGGTCGCCGTTGCTGACGTCAGAGGCGTGCCGGCGTTGCTCGGTGTTGAGGGCGCTGGCACCGTTGTTGATGGGGTGCTGGGTGATAGCCGTGGCTGGGGGCGTTGGTAGGGGTCGGTGATCCCACAGCCGCTGAGCACGAGAGCGATCGACGCGAGGGTCGTAGTAGCGCGGACGCGCATCAGCAGCCTTTGCCGTAGATCGGGCCCTGGGGGATGCCGGGCTTGCCGCCAGTGGCAACGATCAGCTGGCTCATGTTCTCTCCGCAGGCGGTGGAGTGGCAGCCCGGGTCCTGGCCGCCGCCGCACGCTTGACCGAGAACGACGGCCTGGGTACCGTCGCCGGCGCCCGAGCCCCAACCGACCTCAATGCAGCCGGTGAACGTCGCGATCGTCTGTCCAGCCTTGAGTCCCTGGCCGACGGTAACGGTGGGGATGATCCCTTCGGCGGTGTAGACATACCGGCCCGTGTCAGGCCCGTCTTTGAGCCGGTAGACGACTGCGCCGCCATGTCCACCCGAGCAGGAGAACGGCCCCCACCCAGTTCCGGAGCCTTGGGCGTAGGTGACGGTGGCATTGCCGATCGTCCCTATTGATCCGTTGCCGAAGTAGTCGACGCCCATGTCAATCCGCGACGGCGTCAGGCTCGTGGAGGCGTGGAACGGATTGGCGTACACCCCCGGGGGCAGGTTCAGCGCCCCGCCTGAGACAAGCTGGGCGCACTGACCCTGCACCGAGGTAAGAGTGCTGGCGACAGCCTGCAGCTGGCCGGCGGCGTTGCCAGCGCCGGGGCTGGCCGCTTTGATGACATTCACTCCGTAGCGCACGCCCCAGCCGTTCTGGTCAGCGCGGCCTTTCCAGTCGTAGGTATCGATGTGCCGCCCGATGATCGCCCCTCCGGTGTCGCCGGCCAGAAACGCGGCTCGGCTCCCGAAGGGGTTCGGCCATACGTGGTAGTAGGCGCGGAGCGCGAGCACGCCGGGGTCGACGGCGATCTCGAGCATCGGTTGTCCAGCGCTGAGGTTGATCCCGGTGGCAGTCACGCCGCCGCCGTTGATGCCGCCCCAGGGTGGCCCGTACACAGTCTCTTCAAACCCGCCGGCCCGCGGGCTGGTCGAACCGCCAGCCGGAACGCCGCTCGCACCATTGGTCGTGGCGCATTGGTTGCCCGCGCCGGCGAGCAGCGCAACCGGGGCGAGCACGAGCATGAAGCCGATAGCGGGAATCAGCCAGAGGAGCCGTGTGCGGCTGCTGCGGCCTTGCGTGGTGTTCATCGCTCGGCTCCTTGCCCCGAGCGCTGCTGCTCGAGCCAAGCCGGGTCGCAGAGACGGGTGAGCGCTTTCCACGGGTCTCCGCCGGTCTCTCTCAGGGCGGCATGCCGGAGTGGTTGGTCGAGCTCAGGGTTCGAGCTTGCGATCCAGTACTCGGGCGCCCCGGGAGCGACCCGGATCGCACCGCGGCCGCGCTTTGAGATCATGTAAAGCGTCGAGTAGCTCCCCTTCTGCGAGGGCAGCGAGGTGATCTCGGCGATGTCTGTGTCGGTCAGCGCGAGCGAGTCACGCGCGTGCTCGAGGTCGCGCCGCTCGTTAGGGAGGCAGAGCGCGACTGCGTGGTTGCCCAGCATCGAACGGCCCTGCTCAGAGTCGAAATCACGGAAGAACTGGGTGATGAACGTCAGCCACAGCGCGTAATGCCGCGCCCGACGGGCGTACTCGTTCAGCCACGCCCCGGCGGCTGGCGAGCTGAGCGGCTTCCAGCCCTCCTCGATGATGAGCTGGCTCTTGCCCGCCCAGGGCCCGTGTCCGTCAAGCTCGCCCGCGACTCGCGCCCGACGCTGGCGGTGGACATGCCATTCGACGTAGTCGGCCACTGCGAGCGTCAGCGCCGGCGCGAGCCGATCAGACAGGCCGGTGAAGTCGAACAGCACCAGCGGCGCGCTCTCGTCGACTGTGCTGCGCCGGTCGGCGATGTGCGCGAGCGGCCCCTCCTGGCCGTAGGGACCGAGGCGCAGCAGCAGAGATTGCAGCTTGTCGGCGTTCGCGCCTGTGAGCTGCCCATCCCGCTGCCGAGCGCGGAGCGCGTCGATGAGCAGCTGCTCGCGAGGCCGCTCGCGAATCTGCCCGCACTGCTTGTAGACGGCCGTAATCGCGTCGCGCAGGAGCGCCTCCTCATCGGCGTCGAGCGTCCGCACGAGGCCTTCGGCGTCGTGCGCCTCGCCGATCAGCAGCGCGTGCAGCGCAAGCAGGAACTCGACCTTCTGATCGGGAACATGGTCGACATCTGGGACGTCCCACGGGCAGATGACCGCGCCGTGTGCTGTCCCCAGCTGAACCCGCCGGGCGCCCGGAATCAGATTGAGGAGCGTGTCGTAGTGGCCGGTGCCGGTACTGTCGCCGCGGTCGTCGGGGGTAGAGCTGCGGTCGGTGATGTAGATCCGTCCGCCTTGAGCGATGAAGCGGCAGGCGAGCAAGATGCTCGTGACGGTCTTGCCGCCGCCGCCCTTGCCGACGATCAGCGTGAGCGTTGTTGCGAACTGAGGGTCGTAGGGGTCGAGTCGCTCGATCGTGCCCCCTGGATCGGCGGTCCCCAGGATCAGTCCCTCGGGGCACCCGCAGCGGCTGGAGGTCAGCGGGACGCAGTGCGCGATGTTGCGCTGCGCGTACCGGCGGGTCGCCCGCAGCGGGTCAAGACCGAGTGGGAGCGTGGCGGTGAAGCCCTGTAGGGGCTAGGTGACGGCCGCGGACAACACGGGCGTTGGTGAGCGCGTGAAAGTCAGAGCAGGTCTGCTTGACGATGCGGTCGAAGCTCTCGGCGTTTCCAGACGGATCGCGGATCGAGCAGTAGATCCCGACCTGGTAGACGGTCGCGCCGA
>JALYZQ010000143.1 GCA_030948805.1 Actinomycetota bacterium
GTCCGCGCTGCGTAGGGTCGTGGACGCGTCGTTCCAGGTCCCGCGACCATCCTCGAAGTGAAGCGGCCAGCCCCGCGTGAGATGGCGATGGATAGACGGCTGGGTGTCGACCGTGATGTCTTCATAAAGGGTGGCCCGTCGCGCCGCGGGCACAAACCAGGCGAAGTCGCGCTCCGAGGCCGGGTGGCCAGACGGCACTGGTGCGTCCGCCGTGTCGGCCTCGGCCGCGGTGGTGAACCGGTCCTGGAAGATCCGCGCCGGGTCGACTCCGCGGCCGATCAGCATCGCCTCGGCTGCCTCCAGCATCGGCGGTGGCCCGCACATGTACACGTCGGGCGAGCTCAGCTCGTCATCGACGGCCTCGTGCACAAAGCGTCCCGTCACGGGGGTGAACCTGAAGTCGGCCAGCGCAGCGCCCAGCGAGTCGATCGCCTCGAGCATGAACAGGTCGCGCTGCTCACGCGCGCCGTAGTAGAAGCGCACCGGCCGCCGGCATTCCTCGTCGGCCAGCTGGCGCAGGACCCCGAGGACCGGCGCCATGCCCGAGCCGCCGGCGATCATCAGGATCGGCGCCTCGGAGCGCCGCAGGTGAAACGCCCCGTAGGGCCCGGTCAACTGCAGCTGAGAATGAGAATCAGACTCAATCTCATTTCCGAGCAGGCTGGAGAAGCGGCCGCCCGGGTAGCGCTTGATCATCAGCTCGATCTCGCTCTGGCCGGGGAGGTTGGCGATCGAGAAGGATCGCCGGGCGGGCGGGTCCGCATCCCCCGGCACGTGCACGTCCACGTACTGCCCGGGCAGCCAGGAGAAGTCCTCGGGCACCCCCAACCTCAACCCGACGATGTCGTGGGTCAGCGCCACCACCGCCAGCACAGTGGCCTCGACATCGCGGATCGCGTTCTCCAGGCGGTAGTTGTCGGGGTCGAAGTGCAGCAGCTCGACAACCAGGTCAGACTCGGGCAGGGCCCGGCACATGAGCGCGTAGCCGTTGCCGCGCTCGGTGTCTGAGAGCGCGAAGCTGGAGTAGCGCTCGAGCTCCACCTCGCCTTCCTGGACGAAGCACTTGCAGGCCGAGCACTGACCCTCGCGACAGCCGTAGGCCAGGTTGTAGCCCTGGCGAAAGGCGGCATCGAGCACGGTCTCGGCCGGCCCGCAGTCGATCTCCTCGCCCAGCGGCTCGAAGCGAACCCGCGGGCTCACGCCGTCGCCGGTGTCGCCGGAACCTCGCTCCAGTCGCCGCTGGGCAGCCCGAGCTCTCGGGCCACGCGGATGTTGGGGCTCTGGAGCTCGAGGCCGTGGGCGCGGATGTCTGACAGCGTCCAACGCCGGGGCCCGGCCCCGTCGGGGTCAGTGCCACCCAGATGAGGCTGGGCGATCAGCGTCTCCCCGTCCGAGCGCACGAAGCCCAGGTCCTGAATCACCGTTGACGCCTCCCATCCGTGGTAGCGGTCCAGGTAGTTGCGGTCGCCCATGTAGCGGCCCGGGTTTGACTCATCCAGCCACTGGCACTCCGACGAGCAGTAAAAGCGCGTGCGCGACTGGACGATGCGATGGCGGCGGTCGGGCTCTGACACGCACAGGCCCTGACAGGTCCAGCAGAAGGGCGGGGCCATGTTGATGAAGTCCAGGGGCAGGAATCCCGCGCTGGGGTCTACGCCCTGGCGGTAGGCCTCCCAGAAGGCCCCGTACTGCGCATACCAGCCCGGGTAGTGGCGCTCGAACCATTCAAAGTCACGCTCGTCCAGCGGATCGAAGCGCCAGAAGGACAGCGGCCAGCCGGCGAAGGCGAGGATCGCGTGGCGATGGTGGATGCCGTTGACGATCCGCTCCCGAGCGCGCTCGAACATGTCCGGCGGAATATCCAGTCCCAGCTTGCCCAGCTTCATGATGTAGGCCCGGTGCCAGTCATCGCGCACCCAGCGGTCCCACTTGTCCAAAAAGCACTCGGGGTCTGAGCGATCGCGCGAGAAGTACTCGATGACCACGGCCGAGAAGATGTCGATGAAGGCGTGGTTGATCCAGAACGCCTGCTGGAGGTCGCGCTCGATCAGGGGCGCGTTGTGGTCGTCCTGGAGCACGGTGAGCAGCGTCGCGTAGCCGTTTGAGATGTGGCGCGCTTCGTCGGACTGCACGCTCAGATACGTGGTCGGCAGGGTGAAGTCCCCGTTGCGCGCGGCCACATCCGGGGTGGCCACGAAGACCACGTTGGTGAACGCCGTCTCAGCCACCACCTGGAGCGTGAACGCGCACTGGATCGGATCGCCGACGATGAAGTGCGAGAGCATGTTCAGGCCCGGGTTGGTCAGCACCGAGCCCGTGAAGCCCTTGGGTCCGAGATTCCAGCCGGCCGGATCGGGCACGTTCTTGGCGTACCAGCGGGCCAGGGCCATCTGCAGCCCGGTATGGCGGATCTCATCGACGAACTGCACGTGATAGCCGTTGCGCAGTTCGTTGTTGGGCACCGCGCTCATCAGCATCGACATGCAGCGCCCGGCCGCCACCTCGGCGTAGTTGGTGATGACGATGAACGGCTTGAGGATCTCCAACCAGCGCTCGTGGGCCTTGGCGGGCATGTCGGCCCGCACGGCCGCGTCATGGCCGCCGTAGACCCGCTCGTCCTTTTCGAGCTCCATCGGCAGGTACTCGCGCATGATGTGGCGCATCGGGTCCTTGGCCTTGTGGGGGAACCGGTAGCGCGTCGGATAGCGAACGGCGGGCTGGTGGTAGTCGGGCTCCCATCCCAGCGCGGCGATGCGCTCATGAGTCTGGGTGATGCTGCGTCGGCGGGGGGCGGCGCTCATCGGACACAACGTACTCCTGCGCCGCGGGGTGAATCTCCGCCTCTGGGCAACGTCTTACCGGCCGGGTTTTGTCACAATCTGATAATGGCAGCCAACGAGTGGCGCACCGAGCCGATCCCCCCCGAGGCGGTGGCCGCGGTGGCCGAGCAACTGCCCGAGGTCGTGGACAACATCATCGCCGCGGTGCGCGCCCAGAGTCCGGTCTACGGGGAGGTGTTGGCCGGTCCGGAGGGCATGGCCATCCGTCTGGGCATTGAGCAGGCTCACCGGGCGTTCCTGGCCGCCGTGCAGCAGGGCCGGCGGCCGGCCGGGGAGACCGATGAGCTGTGGCGCCGACTGGGTGAGGCCGAGTTCCAGGCCGGACGTAGCCTGGACGAGCTGCGGACGGCGTTTCGGATCGGGACCCGGGCGGCTTGGCGGGGAGCGGCCGACCTGGCTCTTCGCGCCGGGGTCTCGGCGCCGGTGGCCATCGCCACCGCGGAGGCGATCTTTGTCTATGCCGACGAGCTGGCCGCCGACGTGGTCGAGGGCTACCTGCGGATGCAGTCCGACGAGGCCGGGGAGCTCGAGCGCCGGCGGCGCCGGGTCGCGACCCTTATGCTCGATCCCCAGGGCGCCGATCCGGAGACTCTGGCCCGCGCGGCCGAGCTGGCCCGCTGGACACTGCCGCGCACCGTGGCCGTGCTCGCCCTGAGCTCTGACGGCCAGCTGGGGCACGCCCGGGAGCTCGACGTCGATGCCCTGGCCGGGAGCGACGACTCGGGCGCCTGGCTGGTGATCCCCGACGCTGAGGGGCCGGGGCGACCGGCGGCACTGGAGCGGGCTCTGGGCCCTGAGCTGTCGGCGCTCGGGCCTACGGTCGGTCCCGGGGAGGCTCCGCGCTCGCTGCGCTGGGCGCGGACCGCGCTCGCGCTGGCCCGAGACGGCATGCTCGCGGGCCGTGGACAAGGCGCGGGGGGTTTGGTCCGCGTCAGCGAGCATCTGGCCGAGATCGTCCTGCTTGCCGACCGCCAGATGGCCGACGCCCTGATGCGAACTCGACTCCAGGCGCTCGACGGCCTGTCCGGCGGCGAGCGCGAGCGCCTGCTCGACACGCTGGCGGCGTGGCTCGAGCACCAGCGCCACACCCCGGGCATCGCGGCCCGGCTCCACGTGCACCCGCAGACCGTCCGCTATCGGATGGCCAAGCTCAGTGAGCTGCTGGGGCCGGCGTTGGAGACACCGGAGGGCCGCTTTGAGCTCGAGCTGGCCCTCCGGGTCCGGGCGGCCTACTCGGCCACGGGCGGCGGGTAGACCTCGCGCACGTAGTAGTCGACCTTATCCGCCGGCAGGCGCCGGGACATGGCCACGAAGTAGATGACCAGGCTGAACACCGCCACCACGAGTAGGTCCCAGTAGAACGGGATGTCGCCCGTGCCGCCGACGGCCACGTCCTTGAACGACCCCACGCCGCCCAGGATCCCGGCCCCGGGGCTGGGGTACTGGCCGAAATAGGAGATGACCCCCATCCCGATCAGGTAAGGCAGCACCCAGAAGGCCGCTCCCCAGTCGATTTGGGGACGGTTGGAGTTCAGGTGCAGCGCGTAGGAGAGGCCGATCAGGGCAAAGCCGATCAGCATCACGAGCATCAGCGTCGAGTAGATGCTCCAGCCGGCCCAGTAGACGATCAGGTTGGCCATCACGAAGGCCAGCGGGGCGAGGATGTGGCCAGCGGGAATCCGGTAGGGCCGGGGGAGGTCGGGCTTCTGCAACCGCAGCGCGCCCAGCGCCAGCGGCGCCCCGGCGTACATCAGCACCGAGGCCGAGGTGACCACCCCGACGAGCTTGCTCCAGCTCGGGAACGGGAGCAGGAAGATCAGCCCGATGAAGAAGGTCACCAGCACGCTGAAGACCGGAACCCGGCGGCGCGCGGTGGTCCTCTCAAAGGCCTCGGGGATGTAGCCGTTCTTGCTCAGGCCGAAGCTGATCCGCGAGCCCGAGGTCAGGTAGATGAGTCCGGTGCCGCCCGGGGAGATGATCGCGTCCAGGCGCAGGATGACCGCCAGCCAGGCCAGGCCGGCGGTCGTGGCCACGGCGTAGAACGGGGCCGCGTTCAGCGCCTTGAGCGCGGCGCTCTTGCCCGGGGTGGCCAGGCTGGTCCAAGTCCCCCCGTGGGTCAGGAGCTTGGGGTCGAGCGCCCCGATGAAGGCGATCTGGATCAGGACGTACAAGGTGGCCCCGAGGAGGATGGAGACGATCACCGCGCGGGGCACGTCCTTGGCCGGGTTTCGGGCCTCCCCGCCCAGCTGCACGGCCTGCTCGAAGCCGAGCAGGGAGAAGATGATGCCGCCGGCGGGAATCGCGACCAGGATGTCCTTGACCGCCGCGCCCTTGACGAAGAAACCGCCGCCGCTGGTGAAGTTCGAGCCGTGGAAGGAGGTGATGACCAGGACGATGATCGTCACCACGGGGATGATCACCTTCCACGTGGTCAGGGTGTTGTTGACCCGGGCCAGCCAGCGGATTCCGATGATGTTGATGATCACGAACACGATCATCAGGGCGACGGCGACGGCGATGCCGGCGTTGCTCAGCACACCGGTGCTGGCGTACCAATCGTGGGCGAAGCTGTAGGTGGACGCGTACTGGATCACGGCCAGGACCTCGATCGGCGCCACCGTGGCCGCCTGGATGTAGGCAAACCAGCCGAACGTGGCCCCGGCGAAGCTGCCAAAGGCGTAGTGGGGGAAGCGGCTGGTCCCGCCGGTGACCGGGAACAGGCCGCCGAGCTCGGCGTGCACGAGCGCCAGCACGATGATGATCAGCGACGCGCCGACCCAGGCGATGATCGCCGACGGTCCGGCGATTGAGGCCGCGGTCAGGGCGCCGAACAGCCACCCCGAGCCGATCAAAGACCCCTCCGAGGACCACAGCAGCCCCCAAAAGCCGACCCCGCGATCCAGTCCCTCGGCGTCTAGTTGCACATCGCGTGGCGCCCCCGCGGGCGCAGTCGTCTGAGCCATAGCT
>JALYZQ010000147.1 GCA_030948805.1 Actinomycetota bacterium
CGTGGGGGCCGTGCTGCGTTCGGCGCAGGCCTTCGGCGCTTCCTCGGTGGCCCTGGGTCCCGGGACCGCCGACCCCTACGGGCCCAAGGCCGTACGGGCCAGCATGGGGGCCGTGTTCGCGATTGCGCTGACCCGCATCAGCGACCACACCGAGCTGCCCTCCCCGACCGTGGCCCTGGTCGCCGATCAGGGCCCGGCCTTGCGTGAGCTCGATCTGAGCAGCGCCACGCTGATGATCGGTGCCGAGCGGGAGGGCCTGCCCGAGAAGGTTGTCGTGGACGCCGACTCAGTGGCCCGCATCCCCATCGCTACGCACTCGCTCAACGCCGCGATGGCGGCCACAGTGGCGCTCTATGAGGTAACTAGGATGGCAGCCGGATGACCCCCCCGGCGACAGATCGGATAGCGCAGATCGAATCCGAGGGGCAGGCCGCGATCGCCGCGGCGGCCAGCACCCAGGCCCTGGAGGACGTGCGGATCCGGTACCTGGGCCGCAGAGCCGAGCTGCCCAACCTGCTCCGGGGCGTGGCCGAGCTGCCGGCGCCAGAGCGGGCGACCACCGGCCAGGCCGCCAACCAGGCCCGCCAGCGCCTTGAGGCCGCTATCCAGAGCCGGGGCGCTGAGCTAGCCGCGGCTGAGCTCGACACCCACCTGCAGCAGGACCGGATCGACGTCACCCTGCCCGCCGACCCGCTATCGGCCATCGGGCGTCTGCACCTCATCACCTCGACCTGGCGCGAGATCGAGGACGTGTTTTTGGGGCTGGGCTTCAACGTGGCCGAGGGACCCGAGGTTGAAACCGTCTACTACAACTTCGACGGGCTGAACTTCGAGTCCACGCACCCCTCGCGGCTGCTCACCGACACCTTCTACGTGGCGCCGGCGGACGACATCTTCGACCCCGAGGCGACCCTGCTGCGGGTTCACACCTCGCCGGTGCAGCTGCGGGCCATGCAGGCCCAGGGACCGCCGCTTTACATCGTCATGCCGGGCCGGGTCTACCGGCTGGACTCAGACGCCACTCACACCCCCCAGTTTCACCAGGTCGAGGGCCTGGCCGTCGACGAGGACGTGACGCTGGCCGACCTGCAGGGCACGTTGCTCACCTTCGCCCGGGCCATCTTCGGCGATCAGCGCCGCGTGCGCATGCGCCCGCACTTCTTCCCCTTCACCGAGCCCAGTGTCGAGGTCGACGTGTCGTGCTTTAACTGCGCCGATGGCGTGACCGCTGACGGCCGGCGCTGTCCCCTGTGCAAGGGCACGGCCTGGATCGAGATCCTCGGGGCCGGGATGGTGGATCCGAACGTGTTCGCCCAGGTCGCCGAGCACGGCTATGACCCCGATCGCATCCAGGGCTTCGCCTTCGGGATGGGGATCGAGCGCATCGCCATGCTCAAGCACGGAGTGCCGGACCTGCGCCTGCTCTACGACAACGACATCCGTTTCCTGGAGCAGTTCTAGTGGTGATGCATGTGATCAGGACCGGGCTCTGATGCGCGTACCGATCGAATGGCTTCACGAGTACTGTCGACCCGACCTGGACGCCGGGGCGCTGGCCGAGCGCCTGGCCATGACGGGCACAGAGGTGGAGCGGGTCGAGCATCACGGCGTGGGCGCGGTGGACCGGTTCGTGGTCGGGCGGGTGCTGGAGGCACGCCCGCATCCGGACGCCGATCGGCTGCGTGTGTGCATCGTCGACGTGGGGGAAGCCCAGCCCGCCCAGATCATCTGCGGGGCCCCCAACGTGTCCGCCGGCCAGACCGTCGCCGTCGCCCGACCCGGAGCCGTGATGCCCGACGGAAGCCGCCTCAAGGCGGCCAAGCTGCGCGGGCAGACATCTGAGGGCATGATCCTGGCCGAGGACGAGGTGGCGATCGGGCCTGAGCATCACGGGATCATGGTCCTCGAGCACGATGGGCTGATCCCCGGCGCGCCGCTGGGCGATGTGCTCCCGATCGCCACCGACGTCCTGGAGCTGGAGATCACGTCCAACCGGCCGGACTGCCTCGGCGTCTACGGCGTGGCCCGGGAGGTCCACGCCGCCACCGGCGCCCCCCTGGCACCCCCGCCGTGGGCCCAGGACAGTGGCTCCGATGGTCCGCTGGACGCCGTGCAGATCGAAGTGGAGTGCCCCGATCTGTGCCCCCGCTTCACCGCCCGGGCCTTCGCCGAGGTGCACATCGCCCCCTCTCCGCGCTGGCTCAAGGCCCGGCTCATGGCGGCTGGTCAACGTCCCATCTCCAACGTAGTGGACATCACCAACTACGTGATGTTGCTCACCGGGCAGCCCCTGCACGCCTTCGATCTCGATCGGACCGCTGGCGGCCGGCTGACCATCCGTCGCGCGCGCCCTGGTGAGCAGGTGCAGACGCTGGACGGGCAGGCTCGCAGTCTGACCGAGGACATGGTGCTGATAGCCGACGGCGAGGGTCCGACCTCGATTGCCGGGGTGATGGGCGGGGCGCGTTCGGAGGTGCAGGCGCAGACCACCCGCGTGCTGATGGAGGCGGCCAACTGGAACGGCGCCAACATCCACCGCACGTCGCTGACCCTGGGGCTGCGCAGCGAGGCCTCGGGGCGGTTTGAGAAGCAGCTCCAGCCCGAGCAGGCCATGGACGCTCAGGCCCTGGCCACCGAGCTGATGGTGGCTCTGTGTGGCGCCCGCGCGCTTCCGGGCACGATCGATATCGGCGGTCCCGGCCCGCCTCCGGCCACCATTCGGCTGCGCGATGCTCGGATCACCGGCCTGCTGGGCATTGAGGTCCCCCGGGCCCGCTGCGCCGAGATCCTCACCGCGCTGGAGTTCGAGACCGCCGACGCCGAGGATGGCCTGGACGTGACCGTGCCCGCCTTTCGTCGCGGTGACGTGACCCGTGAGGCTGACCTGATCGAGGAGGTGGCGCGGCTCGGCGCGCTGGAGGACCTGCCGGCCACGCTACCCGCCAACCGCTACGCGGTCGGCGCCGGCCACGGCGCCTCAGGGCGCCTGACCGGGCAACAACAGCTGCGCCGCCGCGCCTCGGATGCGCTGGCCGCTCAGGGCCTGCACGAGACCGTCGGCTGGAGCTTCAGCGCCCCGGAACTGGCCGCGCGTCTGCGGCTCCCCGAGCGCCCGGTCGTCGCGCTGGCTAACCCGATGTCCCGGGAGCAGGCGCAACTGCGCACGACGCTGCTCGGCGGCCTGCTGGACGCCGCCCGGCGAAACCGGGCGCGCGGGATGGGGGCCATCCGCGTGTTTGAGGCCGGCGCCGTCTACCTGCCCGGAGAGCGCCGGCAGCCCGAGGAGCCCTACCGCCTGGCTGCGCTGCTCACCGGTCCCGTCCGGCCGAGCACGTGGCGTGAGCAGAGCCCTCCAATGGCGGACTTCTTCGCCGCCAAGGGCGTGCTGGGCGGACTGTTGGGCGCCCTCCGGGCACCATGGAGCGTGCAGGCCTCAGAGCCCGAACCGTTCCTGCATCCCGGGCGCGCCGCGGACGTGCTGGTGGCCGGGCGGCGGGCGGGATGGCTCGGAGAGATCCACCCACAGGTCGCGGCTGACTGGGACTTCACGGCCGCCGTGGCCGGGTTCGAGATTGACTTCGAGCCCATGGCCGCGGCCGTGGCGGACAGCGTCTACCGGGATGTGACCAGCTACCCCGAGGTGCGTGAGGACCTGGCCGTGATCGTGCCCGAGACGGCCCCGGCGGCCGAGGTGGTGGACGTGGCGCTCAGGGCCGGGCAGCCACTGCTGACCCAAGCCGAGGTGTTCGATGTCTACCGCGACCCCGAGCGCATCGGCCCCGGCAACGTATCCCTGGCCTTACGACTGACCTTCCAGGCCGGGGACCGCACGCTCACCGACGAGGAGGTGGCGGCCAAGCGCCGCAAGGTGTCCGCGGCGCTCGCAGAACAGCTGGGGGGGAGGTTCCGTGACGCCTAGCGTTTCCGTATTCGGAGCCGCCGGGTACGCGGGTGCGCTCAGCGCGCGTCTGCTCCACCGCCATCCCACGTTCGAGCTGCGCGCTGTCACCTCGCGCTCGGATGCCGGCCGGCGGCTGGATGAGCTCTATCCGCATCACCGCGTCCCCCTGGAGCTCGAGCAGCTGGACTTCGATCGTCACGCCGAGGTTGATGCGGCGGTCGTGGCCTACCCGCACGGCGCGGCGGCCGAGGTGGTTGCCGAACTGGTCGCGCGCGGAGTGCGGGTGGTCGACCTGAGCGCCGACTTTCGGCTCCGCGACCCGGCCGCGTACGCCGAGTGGTACCGCCCGCACCCCCGGCCGGAGCTGATCGCCGAAGCGGTCTACGGACTGCCCGAGTGCTACCGAGAGCAGATCCCCGGCGCGCGGATAGTGGCCAATCCGGGCTGTTACCCGACGGCCACTGTGCTGGCCCTGGCTCCCCTGGCGCGAGCCGGTGTCCTGGGCGAGGTGATCGTCGACGCCAAGTCGGGCGCCTCGGGCGCCGGACGGGCGGCCACCGACAAGACCCATTTCGTCTCCGTCGACGAGAACGTCAGCGCCTACGGCGTGCCGCGGCACCGGCACACGCCGGAGATTGAGCAGGAGCTGGCCGCCCTGGGCGCCGACCTGCGGATCACCTTCACGCCCCATCTGTTGCCACTTGACCAGGGGGAGCTTGTCAGCTGTTACGTGACTCTTGTTGATGGGGAGCCCCAAGACGCTAGAGCGCTCTATCAAGAGGCCTACGCCGATGAGCCCTTCGTCGAGCTCAGCGACCGCCCGCCCGGGGTGCGCGACGTCCGGGAGACCAACATCTGCCGCGTGTCGGTGCATTGTGACGAGCGCACGGGTCGCCTGATCGTGTTCGCGGCGATCGACAACCTCTGGAAGGGCGCCGCGTCCCAGGCGGTCCAGAACCTGAATCTCATGTTCGAGCGCCCGGAGTCAGAGGGCCTGCTGTGACCGCCTTCTTTGCCAGCCGCTGGGTCCAGCCCCCGGCGCATGTGACCGAGCTCGAAGGCGTCGGACTGCCCGGTGGCTTTCGAGCCTGCGGCGTGGCGGCGGGCATCAAGGACCAGGACCTTGATCTCGGGCTGCTCGTGTGCGACGACCCGAAAGCCGCCAGTGCGGCGCGCTTCACCGCCTCCGGGGTCCTGGCCGCACCGGTGCTGATCTGCACCGAACGCGTCCGGCTGGACGCCGTGCGCGCGGTGGTGGTCAACTCGGGCAACGCCAACGCCGCCACAGGCCGTCGGGGCTTTGAGGACGCGGCCCGGATGCAGGGGGCCGGCGCTCTGGTGGCGGGTGTGAACGAGAGCCAGGTCGCCGTCGCGTCGACGGGAGTGATCGGAGTCCCGCTGCCCATGGAACGGGTCAACCGGGGGATCCTGGCGGCGGGACACGCGCTGGCTGCCGACGGGGATTCCGCCTTCGCGGCCGCCATCCAGACCACCGACGCGTTTGAGAAGCGTGCCCGCCTGGAGGTACAGCTTCCCAGCGGACCGGTGACGTTGACGGCACAGGCCAAGGGCGCGGGCATGATCTCCCCGCGCTTCGCCACCCTGCTGTGCTTCGTGCAGACAGACGCCTCCCTGTCGGCCGAGACCTGCGACCTGCTGCTCGGGGTGTGTCTGCGGCGCTCGTTTGAGCGGATCAGCGTCGACGGTCAGCTGTCCACCAACGACACCGTGATCCTGCAGTCCAGTGGAAGCTCTGGCGTCCATGTCGAGCCCGAGAGTGAGGATGAGCTTCGCTTCGGCGAAGCGCTTGACGCCGTCCTGCGTCAGCTGGCCCTGATGGTGATCGGCGACGGCGAGGGAGCGCGGCGGGTGGGCCGCGTCACCGTTCGGGGCGGCCAGGAGCAGGCGGTAGCCGATGTCTCCCGTGCCGTGGCCAACTCCACACTGGTCAAGACCGCCCTGTACGGCTCTGACCCCAACTGGGGCCGGATCATCCAGGCCGTGGGCGCGGCCCTGCCGGGGACCGCCCCGCTGCCTGTGGACATAGCCATCGAGGGCGTCCCGGTGTGCTCGGCCGGTGCTCATGTGCCCCACGACGCCGATGCGCTGAGTGCGGCGGTCAGCCGTGAGGAGGTGGAGTACGAGATCGGACTGCCCGGGGAGGGAGCCGAGGCCGAGCTGTACTTCTCCGATCTCGGCCACGAGTACGTGACCATCAATGCTGACTACACCACCTGAGCGAGCCGACTATGCGTGACATCGCCACCCTGCTCGAGGCACTGCCCTACATCCGCGAGTTCCACGGTCAGACCGTGGTCATCAAATACGGCGGAGCGGCGATGGTCGATCCGGCGCTGCGCGAGGAGTTCGCGCGCGACGTGGTGCTCCTCAAGTACGTGGGCATGAACCCCGTGGTCGTGCACGGCGGCGGCCGGGAGATCACCAGTTACATGCGGCGCCTGGACCTCCCGGTCGAGTTCGTCGACGGGCTCCGGGTCTCGGATCCCGACACCGTCGAGGTGGCCAAGATGGTCCTGGTCGGCAAGGTCAACAAGGACATCGTCCTGCGTCTGGGGCGCCACGGCCAGCCTGCCGTGGGTCTGTGCGGCGACGACGGGATGCTCTTCAGGGCCTCCCGCCAGGCCGCTCCCAGTGGCCAGGACATCGGCTTCGTGGGCAAGATCGAGCGCGTCGACGTCGACGTCCTCTTGCACATCGCCCGGGACTACATCCCGGTTGTGGCCAGCGTGGGGGCAGACCGGGAGGGCAACTCCTACAACATCAATGCCGACGAGGCCGCGGGCGCGGTCGCGCGAGCGTTGGGGGCCTACAAGATCATGTTCCTCACCGATGTGGCCGGCTGGCTGCAGGATCCGGCGGACCCCGACAGCGTGGTCTCCGAAGCCGGCGCCGAGCAGGTCGCAGCGGCGTTGAGCACCGGCGTGGCCGGTGGCGCCCCGGTGGCGGGGGGGATGCGTCCCAAGCTCACTGCCTGCCTACAGGCCATCCAGGGCGGGGTGAGCTTCGCGCACATCGTCGACGGTCGGGTTCCGCACTCCCTGCTCTTGGAGCTGTTCACCGACGCCGGGCAGGGGACCAAGATCGGGGCCGACCGGTGAGCGCGTCGTTGGCCGAGCTCCAGGCCCTGGAGCGTGACTACGCGATCGGCACCTACATCCGCAACCCGGTCCAGTTCGTGCGCGGCGCGGGCGCGCGGCTGTGGGACGCCGACGGCCACGAGTACCTGGACTTCATGGCCGGGATCTCGGTTCTCAACGTGGGCCACTGCCACCCACGGGTGGTGGCGGCGGTGCGCGAGCAGGCCGGCCGCTTGACCCACGCCACCAACCTCTACTACACCGAGCCCGGGCTGCGGCTGAGCGCCGCCCTGTCGCGTTCCTCGCTGGGCGGCAAGGTGTTTCTCTGCAACTCGGGGGCGGAAGCCAACGAGGCGGCGATCAAGCTCGTGCGCCGCGCCCGACCGCTGGGCAACGTGGTCGTGCTCGAGCAGGCCTTCCACGGCCGCACCTACGGCGCGCTCTCGGCCACCCCACAGGAATCCAAGCAGGCCCCGTTCGCGCCTCTGGTGCCCGGATTCGTGGTCGTGCCCAAGGATCCCCAGGCCCTGGCGGCGGCGGTCGACGACGACACAGCCGCGGTGCTGCTGGAGCCGATTCAGGGCGAAACGGGAATAAACATCCTCAGCGACCAGCTCCTGCAGGCGGCTCGCGAGGCGTGTGACCGGGTAGGCGCGGCGCTGGTCTTTGACGAGATTCAGACCGGAATGGGGAGAACGGGGAGCCTGTGGGCCTATGAGCAGACCGGAGTCGTGCCCGACGCGATGACCAGTGCCAAGGCTCTGGGCGGCGGTCTTCCCATCGGGGCGCTGATCACGGGCCCGCGACTGGCTGACGTCCTCGAGCCTGGTGACCACGGCTCGACGTTCGCCGGCGGTCCGCTGGTCGCCGCAGCCGCGCTGGTCGCCCTGGAGCTGTGCTCGGATGCCCGGCTGCTGGAGCGAGTTAGCGCCTTGGGAGAGCGGCTGCGGGCCGGACTGGCCGATCTGCCCGGCGTGGCCGAGGTGCGGGGGCGGGGTCTGATGGTCGGGTTGGATCTGGGCGAGGGCCTCGAGGCGCCGGACGTGGCTCGGCGCGCGCTGCTCGAGCAGCGACTGATCATCAACGCGACGGGACCGTCGACGCTCCGGCTGGAGCCGCCGTTGATCATCGAGCAGCGCGACGTGGACATAGCGCTTGAGAGCCTCAGCGAGCTGCTGGGATGAGCGGGGCAACCAAGGCCAAGATCGAGGTTGCGCTGGCCGGCGACCAGCGTTCCGACGCCGCCGCCGCGGCGATCCTCAGAGGCCTGCTGGAGGTGATCAGGGCCAATCGTGAGCCCAGCCAGTACGCCGAGGATCCGGAGTTCCTGCACCAGTTGCGGATCGCGGTCCGGAGATCCCGAGCGGTCCAGCGTCAGCTGGCCGGCGTGTTCCCACCCCTTGCTTTGCACGGCTTTGGCAGCGAGTTTCGCTGGCTTCAGCAGGCCACCGGCCAAGCCCGCGACCTCGACGTCTATGTGCACGGCTTCGAGTCAATGCGCTCTCTGCTGCCCGCTGGCCTTCGGGGGGACCTGACTCCGCTGCGCCAGGTGCTGGAGCACTGGCGGCTGGCCGCCCATGGGCAGACGGCCCGGGCACTGGGCTCGCGGCGGACCACCGAGATGCTGTCCGACTGGGAGATGCTGCTCGAGACGCTGGTTGAACTGCCTGTGGAGGACCGGCCGCGTGCCCGGCGCCCCATAGCCGAGCTCTCGGGTCACCGCATCCACCGGGTCTATACGCGGATCCTGCGCATGGGGGAGAAGCTCAGCCCGGACAGTCCACCCACGGCCTTTCACGATCTGCGCAAGAAGGACAAGGAGCTTCGCTACCTCCTGGAGCTCTTCGCCACGTCCTTGCACCCTGAGGAGGTGGTGGCGCCGATGGTCAAATCGCTCAAGGCGCTGCAGGAGGTCCTCGGTCGTCACCAGGATCGGGAGGTTCAGATCCCCATGCTGCGGGGGCTAGCGGACGAGGTGGCCAGGCTGCCCCGGGGCCCGGCCGCGGTGTTGGCCATGGGCGCGCTGGCCGAGCGGCTTGCTCAGGACGAGCTGGCCGCGCGGGAGGAGGTCGCCGTTCGTCTGGCCGCACTGGGCTCGGTGGCGCAACGCAAGCTGGTCAAGAAGACGTTCGCTTCGTCCTAGCGACACTAAGCAATACGCTTTCTCGCCGATTTCCGATGACCGACCCTGGCCACCAGCCCAGCGCTTCCTACCTCGCCGATCCCTCTCAGGTCGGCCGGGTGCTGCTGCTCTACAGCGGGGGCCTGGACACGAGCGTAATGCTCAAGTGGATTCAGGACGAGTACCAGGCCGAGGTGGTGGCGCTGACCGTAAACCTGGGGCAGCCCGGCGAGGACTACGACGTGGTCAAGGGCAAGGCGCTTGGAATCGGGGCCATCGAGGCGCACGTGGTCGACGCTCGCGAGGAGTTCGCACGGGACTTCGTGCTGCCCGCCATCAAGGCCAACGCCATATACGGGCTCGGATATCCGCTGTTCACTGCGCTCGGGCGCCCGCTGATCGCCAAGCTGGCCGTCGAGTATGCGCTGCGCACCGGATGTGACACGGTCGCCCACGGGTGCACCGGCAAGGGCAATGATCAGGTGCGGATCGAAGCCACCGTGGCCACGCTGGCGCCGCAGCTCAAGGTGATCGCTCCGGTTCGCACCTGGCGCATGGGTCGCGATGAGGAGGCCGCCTACGCCCGCGCCAACGGCATCCCCGTCAAGGGCGGGGCGGAGATCGCCCCGTATTCGATCGACGACAACCTGTGGGGCCGCTCCAGCGAGGGGCGCTGGATCGAGGATCTCGAGCACGCCCCTGAGGATGACGTCTTCCAGCTCGTCACCCGGCCGGAGCTGGCGCCCGACCAGCCCGAGCTGCTCGAGGTCGAGTTTGAGCGCGGCGTGCCGGTGGCGCTGGGCTCCGAGCGCCTGGACCCGGTCGCCCTGATCGAGCGCGCCGGGGCGATCGGGGCGCGGCACGGGGTGGGGATCGTCGACCACATCGAGGATCGCATCGTGGGACTGAAGGTCAGAGACATCTACGAAGTGCCAGCCGCGGCCATCCTCCTCCTCGCCCATCAGGAGTTGGAGAAGCTCGTCGGCACGATCCACCAGAACCAGCTCAAGCCCGGGCTGGATCAGAAGTGGGCCTACCTGGTCTACGCGGGGCTGTGGTGGGAGCCGCTGCGGACCGACCTGGATGCCTACATGGAGGTGGCCAACCAGAGGGTGACGGGCAAGGTCGGGCTCAAGCTCTACAAGGGCTCGGTCCGCGCGGTTACCCGGTCATCGCCGCACGCCGTCTACGACGCGCAACTGGCGTCGTTCTCAGAGTCGGGGGGACTGTTCTCCCAAGCCGCCTCGCCTGGCTTCATCGAGCTGTGGACGCTGCAGTCGCGGATGGCCTGGCGCCTGCGGGCCAAGGGCGAGAAGCCCGAGCCCTCTGCGGACTGATCCAAACCGGGTCGGTGGCCGACGACGGCGCGCGTTACAGGCTTTCCTAAGCCGGCGCCGGCACCCGACCTTCGTGCTTGACGAAGGCCATGGAGCTGTGGGTGTCGGTGTGCTCGAAGTCGAGCTCCTCACCTCCGCGAACCTTCAGTGACTTCGAGAGCGCCGTTTCGGCATCGTCGTTCTCGCCGTTGTACTCAAAGCCGCCCGGGATCTTGACGAGAACTCGATATGGCTCTGAGGAGCCAATCGCGCGCAGGGTCTCGATCTCGGTCTCGATCACTTCGCCGGCCTTGAGGCGTCCGGTGCGACTTTCGATATCGAACTCGAAGTCGATCGGGGCGAAGGCCGGCTCACGAACGTGGGGGCAAATCGCGGAGAAGATCTCAAAGATCGTGCCCCCCGCCTGGCCACTGAGGATGGTCAGAATCGCGGTGCGCTGGTCCTCGTCGGCTGACTCATCGACGATCGGCAGCACATGCCCGTTGCCTTCGTCAAGGCGGCCGGGCCACCAGACGGCAGCGGCGAACTTCAACCCGTCGAGCGCGAGATCGCCGAAATGCCCCTTGTCGACGCGCATGCCAATCATGCCCTCGCACTGACCGGTGGTCGGCGCCTGGTTGAAGTCACACGGACACCCCGGATCGCAGTTGCAGTTCTTGAACCACGCACCCTCTAACGACCAGGTATCGGTCATCACAGATCCCCCAATCTGAGCTTGATGAAGGGAGGCTAACCGCAATAAGGTAGGGATGCAATGCCAGTTTTTGCGCATCGTCCGCGCCGCGTGTCGCAGCGCATTGACCCGCTCGGTCTTGCCCTCATTGCCGGCCTGATTTCGCTAGCTGCGCTGGCGTGGGTGATCACCGGCCGGCTCATGCGGGGGATGGACGCAGGTCCTGGAAGCGACCTCGGCTCGCTCGTGTTCTACATCTCTGCCTGGGTGGTGATGATGGCGGCGATGATGTTTCCCTCGATCTCGCCGATGGTACG
>JALYZQ010000229.1 GCA_030948805.1 Actinomycetota bacterium
GTGGCGCACACCCGGTCGGCCAGCCCGAGGTGTGCGCGGATGACGGTGTTCGGCCGTCGGGTCTCAGCGCCAGCGAAACGTCCGGGGGCGCTCCCGCATCCGGATGACCTTCGCGGGGATCCCGCCCACCACCGCGTCGTCGGGGACGTCGCAGGTCACCACCGAGCTGGTGCCGATGACCGAGTTGTCGCCAACCGTGACCCCGCGCAGGAAACACGCGCCGTAGCCGATCCACACGTTGTGGCCGATGTTGACGTCGCGCTTGTAGATCCCCTGCTCGCGCACCGGGCGCTCGACCTCCACCATTCCGTGGTCAAAGTCGATAATCATCACCCGGTCGGCCACGATGCACTCGCGGCCGATGGAGATGTGCTGAAAGGCGGAGATCGTGCACTCCTGTCCCAGAACCGTCTTGGCGCCGATCAACAGCTCGCCCTCGTGCACGCGGATCTTGCATCCGTGCCCGATCCAGGACCAGCGCCCCAGCCGCACCCGCGCGCCGGGCCCGATCTCGAACTTCACCCCCGGCCCGACGAAGCACGGGCCGTCGGTCTGAAGCCGCCCGCGCCAGCGCAGCTTGAGCCACAGCCAGCGCAGGGTCAGCACCATGTAACCCCGCGTGAGCATCCCGTTGGCCCGGGCAAAGCGCCACAGAGCCACAGGACCGCCCCGCAGTGGCGCCGGGCCCCTTCGCAGGGACGGCCTCGGCTCCGCAGGCCGGCGCGGGCGCCTGGGCTGCTGTGTGGGGGCCGAGCGCACGGCCCAGATCGTAGGACCTAGTGCTACTCCCGGGCGCTCAGCCGTCGTCAATCAGACCGGACAGGGGTCCGAGCAGGCGGCGTGAGCGCCGCGATACACCCGGGAGCTCGAGCAGGCGATGGGTCGGCGGATCGCCGGCGCGCATCCGCCCTAGCTGCTCATGGGAGACCGGGCGCCACTGCTCGTCGACCACCGTGACGGGGGGCTGGTCGGCGATCTGATCGGCGTCGAGCTCGAGATGCTCGGCCCACAGGCGCACGCGGGTCTCCTTGGCCAGCCGGGCGTCATCGGTGACCACGCACATCTCGGTGTCGTTGAAGAAGGAGTGGGCGTTGAGATTGGCCGAGCCGACGATCAGCCAGCGATCGTCGATCACCGCCACCTTGGCGTGCACGTAGAGGGGGTCGGCCCGGTCGTGATGCTCAGACAGCGAGCGGATCGTGACCCCGAGCAGCCGCCCCTGGCCGTTATCGGCCTCGGTCAGGACGCTCAGCTGCCCCTGGGTGTCGTCGGCCCCGTTGTTGGCCTTGGCGGGCAGCAGGATCACCACCCGGAAGTCCGGGCTGGGCGGGTGGCGCAGCTTCTCGGCGATCACCGCGACCAGCTCCGGCGACCAGAGAAACTGATTCTCGAGGTAGATCAGCTCTTGGGCCGAGCTGAGCACCCGCATGTAGCTCTCGAAGATCCGAAACACCCCCTTGGGGAAGTGCTCGTACATGCCCTCGGCGACGGTGCGCAGGACCTGCACGGTTGTCTGGCCGGCGGGGGCGGGCGGGGGCGTGACCGGGAGCTGCTCGCCGGTCAGCTCGAGCCAGCGGACCCGGAAGTGCGCGGCCACATCGGCCACGGCGGGGCCGTGGATCCGGGTCGCGACGTCGTGCCAGCCCAAGCCACGACGAGCGCGGTGGGCCTGATGGTCAAAGCGGTCTCCGGAGTCGTCGGTGAGATCGATGCCCCCCACGAAGGCCAGCTCGCCGTCGATGACCACGGTCTTCTCATGGTGGCAGTGGAAGGGGTGCTCGCGGGGATCTCCGTAGGCCTGGATCTTGGTGTCCCGGGTCAGGTTGTCAAGCGCTGCAGAGACCTCCTTGCGGGTGGGGTGAAAGACCGGCACGGGCGCTCCGGACCAGACGAGCACGCGCACGTCGACGTGCTCGGCTATCTCGGCCAGCAGCACGCCGATCGGCGTGTCGGCCTCCCCGGAGCGGCGCAGAGCGAACGATGGCGCCAGGTGCCAGCCGGTGATGTGCACGAAGTGCTTGGCCTCTGAGATGGCCTGGGCGATCTCAGGCAGGGCGTTGGCGCCGTCGATCAGGACCTCGAGGCGGCAGCCCTCTCGGGGGGGCGGATCACCGCCAGCGAAAACCCCGGGGGAGTCCGGGGAGAACACGCGCCCCCAACCCAGCCGGTCCAGCCGGCGGCGGTGCTTGAACCTGACGGCGGCCTCGATCCCATCTCCCAGAAGGGCGTCGAACCGGCCGACCAGGGCGTCTGACATCAACGCGAACATCTACAGCATTCCGACCTCGCGCGCATCGGCACCGCACGGCCTGCGGCTCACCCTGGCATGATTTCGGGCCGCCGTGAGCCGCTCCGACAAGCCACTGGCCCAGCGCCTGCTCGAGGGCGACAAGCGCGCGCTGGCCCGGGCCATCTCGCTGGTCGAGAACGACGATCCCGCCGGCTGGGAGCTGGTGCGCGAGATCTACCCCGAGACGGGGAAGGCGGCCGTGGTCGGCTTCACGGGGCCGCCCGGGGTGGGCAAGTCCACTTTGCTGGGCGCTCTGACCAAGCTCGAGCGCGAGCGTGAGCGCACGGTGGCGGTCCTCTCGATCGACCCGTCCTCCCCGTTCAGCAAGGGGGCTCTGCTCGGCGATCGGATCCGGCTCTCCGATCACTTTCTCGATCCTGGCGTGTTCATACGGTCGATGGCCAATCGCGGTGCGCTGGGCGGGCTCAGCGAGGCGGCGCTTCAGGCGGTGCTGCTGATGGACGCCTCGGGGCGCGACATCGTGCTGCTGGAGACCGTCGGGGTGGGGCAGGCCGAGGTCGACATCATCGATCACGCCGACACCGTCGTGCTCGTGCTCATGCCCGGGTCTGGCGACTCGATCCAGGCGCTCAAGGCGGGCGTGATGGAGATTCCCGACGTGATCGTGGTCAACAAGGCGCAGCACCCGCTCACCGACACGATGGTGCGGGAGATCAAGGCCGTGCTGGCCCTCGGCCCCCACCGGGACTGGGAAGTGCCGATCATCCGCACCGAAGCGACCACGGGCGAGGGTGTGCCCGAGCTGATCGACAAGCTCGGCGAGCACCGCGAGTTCATCTCCAACGCGGGGACCCTGTCTGAGCGCCGGCGCCGCAACCTCATGAGCGAGGTGCTGGCCATCGCCACCTTCCGGATGCGCCGTGAGCTCGAGGACTCGCTGCGCGAGGACTCCGAGGTCCAGGAGCTGCTGGACCGGGTCGTGTCCCGTGAGCTGGATCCCGCCAGCGCGGCCACCACGATTCTCGACCGGGAGGCGGAAAAATTACAACGGCGTTGATCGTCCCCCGCCTCGTGGCGGCGCTCGTCCTGGCCTTGGCCGGCCTGGCCAAGCTGCGCAGCCCACAGCTCGCCGCACGGGCCGGCGGCGTGGCCCCGGCGGCGATCCGCGCCCTGGCCGCCGCGGAATTGGCCGTGGCCGCGAGCGCATTGGTCAGCGCTGCGATGTGGAGTGCGGCGACGATGGCTGCGCTCTACACGGTCTTCTCGGTGATCACCCTGCGGCTGGCCCGGGCCGGCGAGGACTGCGGATGCTTCGGCTCCCAAGGGGCGCCGGCTTCCCCGCTTCAGTCGCTGCTCAGCGCCGCGCTGGCCGGGGTCTGTCTGCTCAGCGCGATCGCCGAGCCGCCCGCGGCCGGCTGGATCCTCAGCCAGTCGCCAGCTACGGCGGCCGTGGTGGCGCTGGGCGCCGTCGCCACGGCGTACGGGATCGTGCTGGCCTACTCCGAGCTGCCCTCGCTGTGGCGATCCTGGAGTCCGGCGTCATGAGCCTGGCCGCGCGCCTGTCCGCGGCCGCCGGTGGCCTGCTGGAGCGCCGCACCTCGCGCCGCGGCCTGCTGGCTCGGGCCGCCGTGGCCGGCTCGGCCTTCGCCGTGGCCCCGGTTCGCTACCTGGTCCGTCCCGGCACGGCGGAGGCGGTGATCGTGCCCGGCAACTGCGGGCCGGGAGCCAAGTGCAACGACGGCTACACGGCGTTCTGCTGTGAGGTCGAGGCCGGGCGCAACACCTGCCCGGAGAACACCTACGTGGCCGGCTGGTGGAAGTGCACCGACTACCAGGGGTCGGGCCTGTGCCATGGCCAGGGCTACCGCTACTACGTCGACTGCAACCGGATCCCCGGGCATCGCTTCCCCGGCGGTTGCCAGTGCGCGCGCGGGGACTGCCACCGCCGCCGCGTGGATTGCAACCACTTCCGCTACGGGCAGTGCAACACCCAGGTTCCGGGAACGACGGAGGTCACCTGTCGGCTGATCCTGTGCCAGAACCCGGCCCACGTGCCGGGCATGAACTGCAACGCCACTGAGATGGTCGACAACCGGACGTGCGCACACGAGGCGGGGTGCCTACACGGCCTGGCCGTGGTTCTACCCGGGGGAGGTGGCGCGTGATGGTGGCAATCGTGTCGGTAGAGACGGTGCTGCTGGTCGTGCTGCTGATCCTGGTCGCCGGTTTGCTGCGCAGCCATGCGGAGATCCTGCGGCGCCTGGGCGCCGCTGCGACCGAGGGGCCGCGGGCCGAGACGGCGCCCGGTCTGGCCGTTCCCCAAGCCCCCGACCGCGCACCCGGAGCGCCCGCCGCGGCCGTGGCCGGCTTGACCC
>JALYZQ010000200.1 GCA_030948805.1 Actinomycetota bacterium
GCTCGGGCCAGTGCTGGGCACCCTGGCCGTGGCCACCAGCACCCAGATCCTGTTCGGTCTTGTCGGCCTGGTCTCCGTACTCCTGATGCTGTGGGTGCGGATTTATCCCGAGCCTCCATCGGGCGACGAGGAACCCCCGCAGCGCCTCCCCTCCAGGACGGTCCTGGCGCGCGCCGGCAGCGGTCTGGTCCTGGGCACCTGGCTGATCGCACTGGAGGCGATGACGATCGGCGCCGTCAACGCGCTGCTGCCGTTGCGGCTGTCGCGCTATGGGGCCTCGGCCCTGGTCATCGGGGCAACCTTCCTGGGCGCGTCGGCGCTCGGCTCGGTGCTCTCGCCGCTGGCCGGTCGCCTCACCGACCGGCGCGGGCCTCGGCTCCCGCTCTGCCTGGGTCTGGTCGGCAGCTCGGTTCTGCTCCCCCTGCTCGGCTTCCCGCACTCCGTCCTCGTGCTGGCCGGGCTAGTGGTCCTCGGGCTGGGCGGACCGCTGGCCGGCTACATGGTCCCCGCGGTCTCGGTGATGACCGAGTCGGCCGAGCGGGCCGGAGTCACGCTTGTGCTGGTGACAACGTTGTTCAACTTCTTCTTCGCCGCTGGGGAGACGTTCGGAGCCCCGGTGGCCGCGGTGCTCTCCCAAGCCACCAGCGATGCCATCCCGCTGATCGGCTTGGGCGGGCTCATGCTCTTCACGCTGATACCGGCGCGCCGTGTGCGAACCGGCCGCGCGCTGACGCCCGACCCCGAGCCGCCGCCGCGCGAGGTCGCTGACTTCACCCCTCCAGCGCCTCTTGTTGGGTCACGTCGCGGCTGACCAGGGCGGCGTAGGCGCCAGCGCGCTCGAGCAGTTCGGCGTGCGTTCCGCGCTCGATGATTCGCCCCGCGTCGAGCACGACGATCTGGTCGGCGTCTCGGATCGTCGACAGGCGGTGGGCGATGGTCAGGGTCGTCCGACCCTCGGCCAGGCGCTCCAGCTCAGCCTGCACGGCGGACTCGGTCTGGGTGTCCAGGGAGCTGGTGGCCTCGTCGAGGATCAGGACAGGCGGATTGCGCAGCACGGTGCGAGCGATCGCCATGCGCTGCTTCTCCCCTCCCGAGAATCGATAGCCCCGCTCCCCGACCACGGTGTCATAGCCCTCGGGCAAGGACGAGATCAGCTCGTGGATTCGAGCCGTGCGGGCGGCGTCCTCGATCTCCTCATCCGTGGCGTCAGGACGGGCGAAGCGCAGGTTCTCACGCACACTGGAGTGAAACAGGTACGTCTCCTGGGCGACGACGCCGACCGTGGCCGCCAGGGAAGCCAACGAGGCGTCGCGAACGTCGACGCCGTCGATCGTGACCTGACCCTCCTGGGGCTCATAGAGCCGCGCCACCAGATAGCCGAGCGTGGTCTTGCCCGAGCCCGTCTCCCCGACGATCGCCGTGCGGGTGCCGGCCGGGATCACCAGGTCTATGTCACGCAGCGTCCACGCGGCGTCCTCGCCGGTCCCGTAGCGAAACCAGACGTCCTGGAGGCGCACCTCGCCGAGGACCTCCTCGGGCCGCAGCGGCACGGGCTCGGCCGCCTCGACGATGTCGACCGGCAGGTCCAGGTACTCGAAGATGCGGTCAAACAGGGCCAGCGAAGCCTCGATGTCGGCCCCGACTCCGAGCAGGGACTGGATCGGGAACAGAAGTCGCGTCTGCAGAGTGGTGAAGGCCACCACGGTGCCGATCGTGATCGAGTGGCCCAAAAAGCTCTGCCCGGCCAGCCAGTAGACGATGGCGGGCTGAATGGCGAACGTCATCTGGATCGTGGACATGACCCAGCGCCCAGCCATTCGGGAGCGCACCTCCAGATCGGCGATGCCCTCGGACTCGCCCGTGAAGCGGTCGGCCAGGTCGCGCCCCCGGCCCATCGTCTTGCCGAGCATGATTCCCGACACTGAGAGGGACTCCGAGACCAGGGCCGAGAGATCGGCCAGGCGGCTTTGCTGCTCGTAGGTGATCCGCCGGCGCACCTTGCCCACGCGCCGTGTCAGCCACACGAACAGGGGGACGAAGATCAGCGACAGTACGGCCAGCCGCAAGTCCATGATGCACATGGCGACCAGCGTGGCGATCACCGTGGTGGCGTTCTGGGCGATGCTGGTGGCCGTGGTCGTCACCACGGTGTCCAGGCCTCCGATGTCATTGGCGATCCGCGACTGCACCTCCCCGGTGCGGGTGCGGGTGAAGAAAGCCAGCGACATGCGCTGCAGGTGCTGGTAGACGGCGGCCCGCAGATCGTGCATGACCCGCTGGCCGATTGAGTTGGACAAGTACGTCTGCCAGACGCTGAAGACGGCGGTGGCGATCGAGATCGCGATCATGGCCAGCACCAGCACGGTGAGCAGGGTCGTCCGGTGATGGAAGATCCCCTTGTCCAAGACCGCGCGGAGCAGGAACGGCGAGATCATGCTCAACCCGGCGCTGAACACGATCATCGCCAGGACCACGGCCAGTCGCATCCGGTAAGGAATGAACAGCGCCGCGATGCGGTGCCGGTCCCGCGGGCGACTGGGATCCATGAGCGGCGGCGGCTCCTTGCCCGACCCGCGCCGGCCCCGCATCCCGCCCCCGGCGCCGTCTGCGCCCGCCAAGCCTCTGTGACCGCTACTCATCCCCTGATGATGACGCACCCCCGAGCCGACCCGGCGCCGACACTTCGAGTGTCGACGAAATGTCCTCACACTAAGCTCGGGGCGTGCGCGGCGACGTCGACATCGCCAAGACCGCCGCGCTGGTCGCCGAGCCGGCGCGGGCGCGGATCCTGCTGACCCTCGGCGACGGTCGGGCGCTCCCGGCCAGCGTGCTGGCCGCCGAGGCCGGCGTGGCGCCATCCACGGCCAGTGCCCACCTGGGCAAGCTGGTCAGTGGCGGCCTCATCACCGTCCAACGTCACGGACGCCACCGCTACTTCGCGCTCGCCGGCCCGACCGTGGCCGAGCTGGTCGAGGCGCTGGCTCGGTTGTCTCCGGCGACTGAGGTCCGCTCGCTTCGCCAGGATACGCGCGCGGGGGCCATCCGCACCGCCCGCACGTGCTACGACCATCTGGCCGGGATCCTGGGCACGGGCTTGATGGCGCTGCTGGAGCGGGAGCTGCTGGCCGGCGGCGACGGTCTCTTCGTGCGCGAGCGCACGGATCAGGACCGGCTGTCCTCGCCAGGCTCAGATCTCGACTACCGGATCACCGAGCGCGGCGTGCGGGAGCTGGAGGCCTTCGGGGTAGAGCTCCGGGCGACGGGGGCCTGAAAGAAGCTTCCTAACGACTGAATGGTCGTTCATGGGATGATGTGAGCATGAGCCACGGCAGAGATGGTGATTTGACGTTTCTCTCCGCGCGGACCGCACGGTCAGTCGCCGAAACCATGCAGGCTCTGGCTGCGCCCAGCCGCGTGCGGATCCTCAGTCGCCTCGGCGCCAGCCCGTGCTCGGTCGGAGAGCTGGCTTTGGAGGTCGGCATGGAGCAGTCGGCCGTCTCTCAGCAGCTTCGTGTTCTGCGCCACTTGGGACTCGTGGTGGGCGACCGTGACGGACGGCAGGTGATCTATGCCCTGCACGACAACCACGTCCGTGCGCTGCTCACCGAGGCGATCTCGCATACCGAGCACCTGCGGCTCGGTCTTAGCGCCAGCCCCGATGAGCCCGCGGTTACGGCGTGAGCGGCAACGGGCCAGCTCTGCTTGCCGCGGCCGCCGGCGTCGGCTTCGGCCACGCCATCCTCCCCGACCACTGGGTGCCGCTGGCCGTGCTCGGCCGCACGCGCCGCTATCCGCTCTCGCGGGTGGCGCGCCTGTCCGGCCTGGCCGGCGTGGCCCACGTGCTGGTCTCAATCCTCCTCGGCGCCGTGATCATCGTCATCGGCCTGCAGTTTCGCTCGACGATCCAGAGCGCGCAGGACACAATCATCGGGTGGATCCTGATCGCGACGGGAGTCGGGTTCGCCATTCTCGAGCTCAGTGGCCACGGTCACGGCCATGACCACGACCACGGACACGACCACGGACACGAACACGAACACGTCGAACACCACCCGAGGCGGTCACGACGGGATCTGCGGGGGCTAGCTGCGGTGATGGTCCCGTTCGGCGCCGCCGCCTCCCCCGATCTGACGATCCTCCCGGTGTTCCTAGCGGCCACCACCGCGGGCCTGGCGACCGCGATCGGATCGCTGATGATCTTCGCTGCCGTGACGATCGGGACGATCGTCGGGCTCACGCTCGCGGCGACCCGCGGCGGCTATGAGATCCGCGGTCAGTGGCTGGAGCGGTGGGGCAACACGTTCACGGCCCTGGTGCTCGTGATCATCGGCCTGCTCGTGCTCACGGGCACGATCTGAGCGATCCCCTTGTCGGCTGCTTCACCGGCGGTCCGCGCAACCGGGCAGTCGGCCCCAGACCCGTGATCGCCAGGCTCCTGGCCCTTGTCCTGCCCCTGGGTCTGGACACCTTCGCAGTCGCCGCCGCGATGGGAATGATCGGCGTGAGCGCCTCGGAGCGGCGGCGCATCTCCCTGATGTTCACCGGCTTCGAGGCCGGGATGCCGCTCGTCGGCCTCGCGCTCGGGGCGCCGCTTGGGCACGCGATCGGCGCGGCCGCTGACTACGTCGCCATCGGCGTCTTGATCGCCTTCGGCATCTACACGCTCACGGCCCGGGACGACGACATGCGGCTCGCCGGCCTTGCCGAGACGAAGGGTGTGCGGAGCCTCGCGCTCGGGCTCAGCATCAGCGTCGATGAGCTCGCGATCGGTTTCACGCTCGGCCTGCTGCACATCTCCGCAGCACTGGTGGTCGCGCTTATCGCCGCCCAGGCCCTGATTGTCACCCAGCTCGGTCTGCGTCTGGGCAGTCGCATCGGTGACCGTACTCGCGAAGGCGCGGAGCGGCTCGCCGGAGTGGCGCTCGCCTCCCTCGGCGCCGTCTTGTTAGCCGAGAAGCTACTCAACTGAGCGGGCCAGCCGGGGCTATTGGACGCCAAGTTCGATAGGCGAACTTTTCCTCCAACACCCCTTGGCCAGATTTCAAGCCGCCCCTGCGGCGTCAAGCAGGGGGATGTCGGCGGTCAGGACCTCAGGGCCCGCCTCGGTGACGAGCACGTTCTGCTCCAAGCGAATGCCGCCGAAGCCGATCATCGCATCGGCCCGCTCCCAGTTGACCGCCGTCCTGAGCCGCTCGCGAACCTCTTTGTCGCCGAGCCGGGCGGCCACGAAGTAGACCCCCGGCTCGATCGTGATCGCGCATCCGAGTTGCAGGGCGAGGCTGTTGCGCAAGCCCGGAGTGGTTCGCGGGTCAGGTGCAACGCCGGGTGAAGTCGCGCTGGCGTCGCGCACGCCCAGGCCGAGCAGGTGGCCCACGCCGTGGGGGAAGAACAGCGCCACCGCACCATGCGCAACCAGGGCCTCCGCCGAGCCGCGCAGCAGACCGAAATCGATCAGGCCCGCGGCGATGACCACGGCCGCGGCCAGGTGGATGTCGCGCGTTTCGCGGCCCGGTGTACACAGCGCCACCGCGGCCTCGACGGCCCGCCGGACGACGCCGTAGAGCGCAGCCTGACCGGGGGTAAGGCGGCCCGATGAGGAGAATGTTCGGGTCACGTCTGAGGCGTAGCCGCGGTACTCGGCTCCGGCGTCGATCAGCACCAGCTCCTCGTGACCCAGGGGCCGAGCGGTGGGCGGGAAGTGCAGAACGGCGGCGTTGGGCCCGGAGGCCACGATCGTCTCAAAGGCCAGCGAATCACCCCCACGGCGAAAGAACTCGGCCTCGAGCTCAATCTGCAGCTCCCGTTCGGTGCGACCCTCGGCCATCAGGCCGGCGACGGCGGCAAAGCCGCCGCTGGTCGCCCGCTCCGCGATCCGCATCCGGCTGACCTCCACGTCGTCCTTGGGGCGCCTGATGTGATGCAGGCCGCGGCGTAGCTCGGCGCTGAGCTGCGGGTCGGGGGTGACGCCCGCCACAGCCGCACCCAGCAGCGCGACCGGCCGCCCGGAGCGCGCCGCCAGCCAGCCGTCGAGCTCACTCACTGCTCGCCCCGCCGGCTGGCCTGCAGGCGCGCCCTCCCACAACCGCTCGGCGCTGGATACGGGACGCACGAAGTCCACCCAACCCTCTGCCGGGTCAAAGGCCAGCACACCGCCTGAGCGCTCGGAGTCGGTGAGATAGAAGTAGTCGGAGTGCGCGCGGAAGCGGTAGGTCAGATCGTCGCGGCCCGGCACGTGGATCGGCTCACCGGCGGCGAGCAAAACGACTTCGTCGTGCAGGCTCCACTGCGCCACCACCGCGGCCCGGCGACGCTCCAGCGCCGCCGCGATGGCCGCTGGGTCGTCGGCCACAGCGTGCGATTGCGTCGAGATGGCCACCGCAGACAGCGTAGTCGCCGTGTCCGTCTGAGCCGGGCACGGGAGTAGAGTCCCGGCCATGAACGACGACTGGCGACTGCGCATCAACACCGGCGACCGGGCCCGGGCCGGCGAGCTGTCTGAGGAGCTGAAAGCGCACGCCCTCGAGGACGACGGCGCGCGCTCCATTCACGATCGCGTGATCGTCTCCGTGGACGACACAGAGGTCTTCTGTTACGCCGGCACGCTCGAGCAGGCCCAGGAGACCCAGGCCGCGATTGAGCGACTGGTCGCCAACCACGGGTGGAGCCTTGACTTCGAGCTGGACCACTGGCATCCCACGGCCGAGCGGTGGGAGGACTCCGATGTCCCGCTGCCCGAGACCGACGCCGAGCTGGCCGAGGAGATGCGCGAGCGCATCGCCCAGGAACGCGCAGATTCCCAACGCCAGGGCTACCCCGAGTTCGAGGTGCGCGTTCAGTGCGCCACGCGCGGTGAGGCGGCGGAGCTGGCCGAGCACCTGCGTGGGGAGGGGGTTGACGTCGTGCATCGCTGGAGCGCGGTCCTGATAGGGGCGGCTGATGAGGCCAGCGCCGAGCAGCTCGCCCAGCGACTTCGGGGCGAGGCCCCCAGCGGCAGCGCGATCACCGTCGAGGGCAACCTGCGCGCGATCTACGACGAGCGTCCGTGGCGGCCGTTCTCGGTCTTCGGCGGGCTGGCCGGCTGACTACAGCGAAATGACACGACCCCTGCTGGGCTGGACTTTTCGCGCCGAGTAGAGATACTGCGCCTCTGCGCGAAGACGCCGCCAAGGGGAAAGACGATCAACGCCCGCCTCCGGCGCCGGCGCCTACTGCGCCCGCGCGCCAGCGCGGGGCGGCGGCCCAGCTCTCGTCCTCAAGCTTCCCGCCGATCGCCGACTACGCCTTCCTGTCCGACTGCGAGACCGTGGCCCTCGTGGCCCCCAGCGGAGCGGTGGAGTGGTTGTGCCTGCCCCGGGTGGACTCGCCCAGCGTGTTCGGGGCGATGCTCGACCGGGACGCCGGATGGTTCCGGCTCGGGCCCGACGGCGCCAGCGTCCCGGCGGCGCGCCGCTACCTGCCGGGGACGATGGTCCTGGAGACCAGCTGGGGAACCGGTTCGGGCTGGGTGATAGTCCGCGACGTGCTGCTGATCGGCCAGTGGCACCATCAGGACGACCGCTCGCACACCCACCGCCGTGCCCCCACCGATTACGACGCCGATCACGTCCTGCTCCGGACGGTGCGCTGCGTCAACGGCGAGGTGCAGATGCTGCTGGACTGCGAGCCCAAGTTCGACTACGGCCGTGAGCCGGCCCACTGGCGCTACACCAGCAAGGGGTACAACCAGGGCATCGCCGCCAGCTCCGACGGCCAGCCCGAGCTGACGCTGACCACCGACCTGCGCCTGGGCTTTGAGGGCGCCCGGGCCACGGCCCGGCATCTCATGAAGGAGGGCGAGACGATCTACTGCGCGCTGTCCTGGAGTGAGCATGCCCCGCCGGCCGACGTCAAGGAAGCCTACGAACGCCTGGTCTGGACCGCTCACCACTGGCAGCACTGGCTGGACCGCGGGAACTTTCCCGAGCATCCGTGGCGCACGTTTTTGCAGCGCAGCGCCCTGACCCTCAAGGGGTTGACCTACGCCCCCAGCGGGGCTCTGCTGGCCGCGGCCACCACCTCGCTGCCCGAGGCCCGCCAGGGCGAGCGCAACTGGGACTACCGCTACAGCTGGATCCGCGACTCGACCTTCATGCTCTGGGCCCTGCTGTCGCTCGGCTTTGACTGGGAAGCCAATGACTTCTTCTATTTCATCGCCGACGTGGCGGCCGGAGACCAGAAGCTTCAGGTCATGTACGGACTCGACGGGGAGCGCAACCTCGACGAGGAGATACTCGAGCACCTCGAGGGCTATGAGCGCGCGCGGCCGGTCCGGATCGGCAACGCCGCCTATGAGCAGGACCAGCACGACGTGTGGGGCGCGCTGCTGGACTCGGTTTACCTGCACACTCGCTCCCGCGACTCCCTGGACGACCGCGTGTGGACGATCCTCTCGCGGCAGGTCGAGGAGGCGATCAAGCACTGGCGCGAGCCCGACCGCGGAATCTGGGAGATGCGCGGGGAGCCCAAGCACTTCACCTCGTCCAAGGTCTTCTGCTGGGTGGCCTGTGACCGAGGCGCGCGGCTGGCCGAGCTGCGCGAGGACTGGGAGCGATCCAAGCGCTGGCGCGAGGCCGCCGACGAGATCCAGGCTGATGTACTGGAGCACGGGGTCGACAAGCGCGGCGTGTTCGTCCAGCACTATGAGACCGAGTCCCTGGACGCTGCCCTGCTCCTGCTTCCCCTGATGCGCTTCCTATCTCCTGACGACGAGCGGATCCGGGCCACCGTGCTGGCCATCGCCGATGAGCTGACCGAGGGCGGCCTGGTCCTGCGCTACCGGACTGAGGAGACCGATGACGGCCTGGAAGGCCGCGAGGGCACGTTTTTGATCTGTTCCTTCTGGCTGGTCTCGGCCCTGTGTGAGATCGACGAGGTGGACCGGGCGCGCACGCTGTGTGAGCGCCTGCTGGGCTACGCCAGCCCGCTCGGCCTCTACGCCGAGGAGATCGATCCCGACACCGGACGCCACCTGGGCAACTTCCCCCAGGCCTTCACGCACCTGGCCTTGATAAACGCGGTCATGCACGTGATCCGCGCCGACGAGCAGGACGCCGAGCGCCAGTCGCCCTGGGCCGACTGGCGCGACTTCCGTTAGCGCCCCGCTAGCTCGGGGCGGTCTGGCGGCGGGGACCGAGCGCCACCGGCAGTGACTTCAGCTGGCTGATAAAGCCCGACTCCACGTAGGTGGGGCCGCCGGCCACGGCCATCTCCGGGTAGCGGGCCAGGGTCTCCTCGAGCATCACGCGCAGCTCCAGACGGGCCAGAGCCGTGCCCAGGCAGAAGTGCCGGCCGCCGGCGCCGAAGGCCTGATGCTCAGGATTGCGCCGCACGTCAAAGCGGTCGGGATCCTCGTAGCGCGTCTCGTCGCGTCCGGAGGAGACATACCACATGACCACCTTCTCCCCCTCGCCGATCCGCTGGCCGGCCAGCTCGGTGTCGCACGTGGCGGTGCGGCGGAAGTGGGCAAAAGCCGGGAACATGCGCAACGCCTCCTCCACCGCACTGGGGATCACCGACGGGTCGTCGAGCAGGATCTGGCGCTCGGCGGGATCCTCCATCAGGGCCTTGACAGCGCTGGAGTAGGTGGCCTTGGTGCTGTCGTTGCCCGCCGCCACGAGGAGGAAGAAGCCCATCACGATCTCGTGCTCGGCCAGCATCTGCCCGTCGATCTCCGCGTGCACGAGCACGGAGGTCAGATCGTCGGTGGGCGACTCGCGCCGCTCGGTGATCATCTTCTGGCACCGGGCGAAGATCTCGGGGATCTCGTTCTCCAGGATGCTCTCGATCCCCGCCGGGTTGAGATCGGGGTCCCCGGCGCCCAGTGAGCTGTTCATCAGCCGGGCCCAGATCGCGTCGTCCTCAGGCGGGATGCCCATGAAGCTGCCGATCACCCGGGAGACGATCGGCTGGGCCACCTCGTTGACCAGCTCACACTCCTGGCGGTCCCCCAAGCGGTCCAGCACATCGACGACGATCGCCCGGATGGCCGGCTCGTGGTCGGCAATCCGCCGGGGCGTGAAGCCGGCCTGGAAGAGCTTCTTGATCCGGTCGTGCTTGGGGGGATCCATGCCGATGAACATGGCCCGCATCAGTTCGAGCGGGAACACGTCGGTGATCGCCGTCACCCCGCCCAGCTCCGAGGAGTAGGTCCGCCAGTCGCGACTGACCGTGTGGATGTCCTGGGCCCGGGTGACCGACCAGTAGCCGGCCTCGGCGGGAAACTCGCTCACCCGCGACGTCCAGTGCACCGGGCACTGGCTGCGCAGGCGGCCAAAGAGCTCATGCGGGGGTCCGTTGATCCAGTTCTCCCGCTCGGTGACCAGCACCTGCTCGAGGTCGCTGCCCGTGTCTGTCACTGCTCCTCCTGACGCCGTCGGAGTGGTCGCCGCCGTAGGTACGGTCGCACCTAGGGAAGACCCGGGCCGATCATACTGGCTGGCTGGCCAGCCTGGAGTGGGCGGCCGCCGCCCAACAAAGAGGCCAGGGCCGCGACCAGTTCCCGGGCCCCGGGAACACCGGTTAGGGTTCGGCGCGTCCCCGGCACAGAGGAGCCGCCGTGAAGATCCGGGCCGCCGTACTGGAGGAATTTGCCGCCCCTTTGACGGTGATGGAGATCGACCTGGCCGAGCCCCGTGACGGTGAGGTACTGGTCCGCCTAGAGGCCTGCGGGGTCTGTCACACCGACCTGTACACGGCCTCGGGCGCCGATCCGTCGGGCTACGCGCCGACGGTCCTCGGACACGAGGGCGCGGGGGTGGTCGAGCGTGTTGGCGACGGGGTGTCAAGCGTGGGCGTCGGCGATCGCGTGGTTACCCTGTTCTCGCCGCAATGCCGCGAGTGCGTGCACTGCCGCAGCCCGGACACCAACCTGTGTTTGGCCATCCGCGAGCAGCAGAATCGCGGCTATCTGCCCGACGGCACCACCCGCCTGTCTCGAGGCCCCGAGCCGATCCGCCACTTCATGGGCACCAGCACCTTCGCGCAGTACACGGTCATGCCCGAGATCGCCCTGGCCAGGATCTCCCCCGAGGCCGAGCCCGATCACGCGTGCCTGTTCGCGTGCGGGCTGTCCACCGGGCTGGGCGCCGCCATCAACACGGCCAAAGTGACGCCCGGATCGACCTGCGTGATCTTTGGAGCGGGGATGGTCGGCCTGGGTGCGGTGGCCGGCTGCCGGTTGCAGGGCGCGGAGCGAATCATCTGCGTCGACAAGTCTGCGCAGCGTCTGGAGCTGGCCAGCGGCCAGGGCGCCACCGACGCCTGGACGGGCTCAGACGACGTCGTCGCGCGGGTGCTCGCTGAGACCGGCGGCTTCGGCGCCGACTTCACCTTCGAGGCCACCGGTCTGGTCGCCGTCATGGGTCAGGCCGTCGAGGCGGCACGCATGGGCTGGGGACTGTGCACGATCGCTGGGGTGGCGGGCAAGGGCCAGACGCTCGACATCGTGCCGCGGCTGCTGATCACCGGGCGCCGGGTATGCGGCTCGTCATTTGGCGGGGTCAAGGGACGCGACCAGGTGCCGGAGTTCGTGCAGCTCTATCTGGACGGCGCGCTCGACGTCGACCCGTTCATCTCCCACCGCATCACGCTCGACGAGGTCAACCAGGGCTTTGAGCTGATGGAACGCCAGGACGGCATCCGCAGTGTGATCGTCTTCTAGTTTCGCTCAGTGGTGCGAGCGCCGCGGCGTGGCGCAGGCACCCGAGCCGTGATCACTAAAGGCGGGATTCCCCGCCACCGGCTCGGAATGGAATGCCCAGCTGTAGCCATGCGGGCGCAGCGTGAACAGGGTGACGCCGAAGGCGGTGTCGCGGTAAACCTGGCTATGGGGAGCGCTCTTGTGGGAGTTGCCGAACAGGCTCTTGCCGCCGGTGCCGACGACGAACTCCCGCAGGCCGTGCTTGCGGTCGAGCTTGCCCGATGGGGTCTGAGAGGCGAACCGCTCGTAGCCGTGATCATGCCCGTTGAGGACCAGCGTCGCCCCGGCCTTGTAGAGGTCGTTCCAGAATGATCGCGTGGCCCGGTCGTTGCGGGCCGCGGCGTCGCCCCCCGAGGTGAAGTACGGATGGTGCCACTGGGCAATGACGCACATGTGGCGATGGGTGGCCAGGTCATGGCGCAGCCATCGTTCCTGCGCCGAGCCTCGGTAGCAGGGAACGGCTGCCGTTATCGACAGTGGCGGGTCGTCCTTGGTGCAGTTGGAGTTCAGCGTGATCAGGTGCCAGCGGTGCGTCAGGTTGGTCGAGTAGAAGCCCTTGCCGCGCGGACCGGCCCGACCGCGATTTTGGAATACGCCGTCGAAGTAGTCGAAGTACCCCGCCCCGCTGGGGGAGTCGTACCACTCGTGGTTGCCCGGGGCGGGATGGGTGATGCCGGAC
>JALYZQ010000205.1 GCA_030948805.1 Actinomycetota bacterium
CTACCGCGACGGGGAGGAATTTATATATTTGAAATATTCCGAGGCTGGCGCCGCGATCGACGAGATCGCGCTCGGGTTGGTGGAGCTCGGCCTCGAGCCCGGCGACCGCGTCGGGATCCTGTCCGACACCCGCGTGGAGTGGACGCTGGCCAGCTACGGGATCTCCGCTGCCGGAGGAGTCGCCGTCCCCGTCTACCCGACCAGCTCGCCGAAGGAGTGCGCCTGGGTGCTCGGCAACTCACAGGCCCGCGCGGTGTTCTGCGACACCAAGGAGCAGCTGGTCAAGCTCGAGCAGGTCCGGGACGAGCTACAGGACCTTCAGACCACGATCGGCTTTGCCTCCGGGGCCGGAGACCTCACCTTGGCCGAGCTGCGCGAGCGAGGTCAGGGGGGCGACCCCGCCGAGCTAGACCGTCGTCAGGACGCCGTCGAGCCCGAGGACGCCTACACGATCATCTACACGTCGGGTACTACCGGACCACCCAAGGGCGTGGTCCTGACCCATCGCAACGCAATGTCGGTGTGCGAGATGGTCGAGGAGCTCAGTTTCATCGAGCCGGGTGAGAAGACGTATCTGTTCCTGCCTCTGGCCCATGCCTTTGCGCTGACGACGCATCTGGCCTCGTTTGACCAGGGCACCACGATCATCTTCTACGGCGGAGATACCAAGCAGGTCCTGGCCGAGCTGGTCGACTCCCACCCGACTTACCTGCCTTCGGTACCGCGCATCTTCGAGAAGCTCTACACGGCCGCGATGAAGCTGCAAGAGCAGGGCAGCGAGGAGGACCAGGAACGCTTCCGCCAGGCCGTCAAGGTCGGAGTCGAGGTCCGTGAGCGACGCCGGCGCGGCGATGAAGTGCCCGAGGACATGCTCAAGGCCTTCGACGCGGCGGAGGAGCGTCTCTACAGCCGGGTCCGCGGGCTGTTCGGCGGTGAGGTCAAGCAGGCGGTGACTGGCGCGGCGCCGATCGCGCCGGAGATTCTCGAGTTCTTCTACGCCTGTGGCGTGCCCGTACTGGAGGGCTGGGGCATGACCGAGACCACGGCTGTGGGCACGGTGGCCACGCTGGACAACTTCAAGGTCGGCACCGTGGGGCGGCCGATGCCGGGCGTCGAGGTGCGGATCGCCGAGGAGGATCAGGAGATCCTGTTGCGCGGGCCCAACATCTTTCGCGAGTACTGGCGCAACCCGGAGGCCACCAAGGAGGCGCTGGTCGACGGGTGGCTGCACACCGGCGACGTGGGTGCGGTCGACGACGAGGGCTTCCTGTCGATCACCGGACGCAAGAAGGACATCATCATCACCGCCGGAGGCAAGAACCTGACCCCGGCCAACCTCGAGAACGACCTCAAGCAGTCGCGGTTCATCTCTCAGGCCGTGATGCACGGCGATCGCCGGCCCTATCCGGTCATGCTCATCACTCTGGATCCGGACGAGATCCTGCCCTGGGCTCAGGAGAACGGCTTGCCCGAGGAGATGGGTGACCTGGTCGACAGTGAGGAGGTCCAGACAATCGTCCAGGATGAGCTTGACCGCGCCAACTCCAACTACGCCCAAGTCGAGCAGATCAAGAAGTTCGTCATCCTGGACCGCGATCTGACGATCGAGGACGGGGAATTGACGCCAACGCTTAAGGTGAAGCGAAACGTCGTCAACGACCACTTCGCCGATCTGTTTCAGTCCCTGTACGCGTAGGCGCGGGCGCACCGGGGTAGCAGCCGAGCGGTGAAGATCCTCGCCCTGACCACGGAGCCGATCTCGGCCGGCGCGCTGCGCGAAGTGCTGCCCGGGGATGTCGAGCCCTCGGAGATCGAGGTCATGGTGGTGGCGCCGGCACTGCACGCCAACGCCCTGCGCTTCTGGGTCTCCGACGCCGATGAAGCCATCGAGCGAGCCGAGGCGGTACGCCACGAGAGCCTGGATCAGCTCGGGGACCAGGGCGTGGCCGCGGTCTCGGATACGGGTGAGGGTGATCTGATCGACGCGGTGCGCGACGCGCTGCAAACCTTTGCCGCCGAGCGGATCGTGGTCTTCGTGCATCCCGAAGGTCAGCGCCGCTACCGCGAGGAGATCGACCACGACGAGCTACGTGAGCGCTTCGGCCTGCCCGTTGACCGTTCCGAGGTGGCGGCCGATTCAGGTTGACTGAAGGCGTCCCCGCAGGGTGCGCGCGTTGTCGGGCGCGTAGCCGCGCCAGTCGTTGTTGAAGTAGGCATAGACCGCCTCACGACGCCGCCACTGACTGATACGACGCGCCCAGGTTTCCAGCTCCCGGGCCGAGTAGTTGCCTCCCCGGCCCCGCGCTCCGTAGTGAAAGCGCACGAACCGCCAGGAGGCCGTGGCCGTGAGGGCCTGAAACCCGCGCTGGGGGTGGTCGCCGATGGTCAGAGCCACACCGGCCTGTCTCAGCGCTTTTAGGACGGGACGCGCGAACCAACTCGGGTGGCGAAACTCGATCGTGTGCAACCCGCCGGGGAGTCCGGTCAGCCAGCGCTCGAGCCGGTCATCGTCGCGCTGGAAGTTCTCGGGTAGCTGCCACAGGATCGGTCCCAGCCGCTCAGCCTGCTGCAGAGGCTCCAGCCGCTCGTAGAAGCGCGACAGCCCGTCGGCGGTGTCACGCAGGCGCCTGATGTGCGTCAGGTAACGGCTGGCCTTGACCGCGAACACGAAGCCGGGCGGAGTCTGGTCGACCCATGACTGCACGGCCTCCCGGCGAGGCAGGCGGTAGAAGGTGTTGTTCACCTCGACGGTGTCAAAGGTCTGGGCGTAGAGCTCCAGCCACCGCCGGCGCGGCTCCCGCTGCGGGTACAGGCGCCCACGCCAGTCGTCATAGGCCCACCCCGAGCAGCCGATGCGCGCTGGCTGGCGAACTGGCATCTCGGTGCGGCCTACCCGGCCCGAAGCGATGACACGCTCGTGCAATAGGGCGCCCCGGCCGCCGATTAGACTCGGGGCAACCTACAGACCCGGCTTGGGGGCTGCGCATGTTGGAACCACACGCTGAAGAGCAGACATTGGGCAGCGAGCCGGGATTGGCGCCGACGGTCGCGATCGCCAACGCGATGTCGCAGCTGCACAAGGAGTACGTGGGCCGGGGACCGGCCAACGCCCGGACGACGATCGACGGCGACCTCGTTGTCTGCCTGCTCGAGGGGGGCTACACGCAGGCTGAGCAGACGCTTGAGGACAACCAGCACGCTGACGTCGTCGCCGCTGGACGCCTCGGACTTCAGGCGGCCATGCGCGAGGCGATGGTCGGAGCCGTGGAGCGAACCCTGGGACGCTCGGTCTCCTCATTCATGAGCGCCAATGACCCGAAGCGCAACCTCCAGGTCGAGGTCTTCGTGATGGCGGCCAAAGCCGACCAAGCGCCGCCACACTAGCCGCCGCTGACGCGGCCGCCGGTATCATCACGGCCGTTCAGGACCCGGGTACGGGTATCGGGACGCAGAAGCCCGCGAGGGGAGGCTGCCGGCGCCGACGTCGGGGCAGACCATCGTTTCGAGTTGACCTCGAGCATTTCTGATGCCCGTCCTGCGTGCCAGAGCCGCTGCTGCGGACAACCTCCCCCGTGACGTCCGCCCGTGACGCGCTGAGAACGCTGGATACCGATGCCCTTTTCGAGCTCCGAGGGGGGGACGGAGACGGCGCGGTGGTCGAGGAGCTGGTCGCTCGTTTCGAGCCTCTAGCCCGCAGCGTCGCGCGGCGATATCACGCCCGCGGGGAGCCGCTAGAGGATCTCACCCAGGTGGCCATGGTCGGATTGCTCAAGGCCATCGCCCGCTTTGACCCCGAGCGTGGCTTTGCCTTCACCAGCTACGCCACACCGACGATGGTTGGCGAGCTCAAGCGTTACTTTCGCGACAGCGGGTGGGCCGTGCACGTTCCTCGTGGCGTCAAGGAACGAGCGGTGGAGCTGGCCCGCGTCAGCGACGAGCTTTCATCCCGGCTAGGTCGCTCTCCCTCGGTGGGCGAGCTGGCCACGGCCATCGGCGCCACCGAGGAGCAGACCCTGGAGGCGGTGGAGGCTTACCACGCGCGGCACGCCGCCCCGCTGGAGCCCAGCGGGGGCGATGAGGAGTTTCCCGGTCCGCGCCCCGCGCACACGCTCGGCGCCGAGGACGAGCGCTTGGAGCAGGCGGAGTACCTGAGCGTGATCGCCGCCGGGGTGGAGACGCTCTCAGACACAGATCGGCTGATTCTGTATCTGCGCTTCGGGCGTGACCTCACACAGTCAGAGATCGCCAAGCGCGTGGGCACCTCACAGATGCAGGTCTCGCGGCTGTTGCGTTCAGCGATTGAGAAGATCCGCCGGGCCAGCGGCGAAACCGACTCCCGCTGACCGATCCTTGACGACGCACAGCGCCTGAGCAGGGTCAGGACTTGTGACCGGCGACCGCCCGTTGCAGCTGAGCCTTGGTCATCTTGGAGCGCCCGTCGATCCCCATCTGGCGAGCCTCGTTGTAGAGCTGATCTCGGGTGCGGCCCTTCTCGCGGTTGGTCCCCGAACGCTGACCGCCGCGCTGGCCCGGTGAGAGGTCCTGGACGGACGCACGTGAGCGCTGACGGGACTCGCCGCCCCGAGCGCGCTCTTTGTTGACCGTCCGCGCCGCGATCTCCTCGGCCCGGCTCTCGCTGCGCCCCTGATCGCGCAGGCTCTCCTTGACGTGCTCGTACTGCCGTCCACGCTTGCTGTTTGGCTTCACCCCACGGGGTGGCAATGAGCTACCTCCAGTCGCTGGGCTGCTTTGCGCCTCGCTTACCCCCTACCGGCCTGGGTAAACGGCGATCCGAGCGGGACACTAACTGCGGATGAGGGTGGGTGTGCCCAGCGGCACGTGGCGAAGCAGCCAGCGACCTTCGGCCAGGGTCAAGCGCAGGCACCCGTGGCTGACCGCCTGACCGATACTCGCCGTCTCCGGCGTCGAGTGGATGGCTATGCGATTGCCCCCTGTCCAGCCCTGGATGGCGTGCGGCGCGTCGGCCGACAAGGCGAGGATGCAGCACCCGTAGGGACCGGCCGGATTGCCGGTGTGCAGGCGGTCGGTGACGGCGAAGCGCCCCGTGGGCGTGGGTGAGGCCGGGGCTCCGATGGCGAGCCTGTAGCGCTGTAGGGTACGGCCGCCCAGCAGCACGGTCAGGCGGCGGGCGGACAGCGACACCCGAAGCTGCCAGCGCACGTGAGAGAGCGAGACATCGGCGGCGGGTATCCACCCCACGTTGCCGTTGCCAGCCAGCGGACTGATCACGCCCAGCCAGCCTCCCGCCCGCTTGATGACCCACATGGCGTTGGGAGAGCCGAACTCGGTACGCGCCCCGACTCCGGCGTAGGGACGGCCGCCCGGACGTGAACGCATATTCGTGTTACGCCTGACGAGAGCGACGACGGCCCCCGCCGCGGGGGGCCGGGCGCGGTGGGCGTCGGGCTCAGCTACCGGCGTGAACTGGTCCGCGCGCTGGCCCTGGCCCCGGGTGGCCGCAGCCCCCGCGCTGAGCACGACGGCGACGACGATGGGAATCAGCGGGACCAGCGCGGCCAGCATGGCCAGCGCCAGGCGTCCGCGTCTGGGCTGAGGTTGACGGTCAGGCACCGGTTGTGAATTGTCGCGCATGGTCCTGACCGCCGCATAAAACGACGGGTCTCGAGCGTCGTAAGCTTGTGAGTATGTTCGGACTACACGCCAAGACCTCGATGATCGATGCTGCCGCTGCCCTACCGGGGCGCGAGACGCAGATGCCCGTCCCCGAGGGCCATGTCGTACTGGGCACACCGATGAAGCCTCCGTTTCCCGATGGCTTTGCCGAGCTGGTCGTCGGCATGGGTTGCTTCTGGGGCGCTTATATTTTGTTATGGGAGGCCCCCGTGATCTACACCACCGCGGTCGGCTACGCCGGAGGGTTCACCCCCAACCCCACCTATGAGGAGGTGTGCAGCGGACGTACCGGGCACACCGAGGCGGTGCTGGTCGTGTTCGACCCCGTGCGGACGTCCTACACCGACATGCTTCGCCTGTTCTGGGAGAACCACGATCCCACGCAGGGCATGCGGCAAGGCAACGACATGGGCAGCCAGTATCGGTCGGCGATCTACTGGGGCAACGAGACCCTGCACGAGCAGGCCGACCAGACGCGCTCAGCCTACGCCGGACGCCTGCGGGCCTCGGGCTACCCCGAGATCACGACTGAGATCGCTCCCGCGGGGACGTTCTACTACGCCGAGGACTATCACCAGCAGTACCTGCACAAGAATCCATGGGGTTACTGCGGGCTGGGCGGGACCGGCGTCAGTTGCCCGGTGGGGCTCAACGCCGCTTCGGCCCCATAGCCCGAGGCCGGGCGGTCGGCCGGGATCGCCCTAGCCGCCGGCTACCGCGGGCAGGATCGTCACCTCGTCGCCGTCCTGCACTGGCGTGTCGAGCCCATCGAGAAACCGGATGTCCTCCCCGTCGACGTACACGTTGACGAACCGACGCAGGCCGCCGTCCTCGGCGATGCGGCTGCGCAGCTCGGCGTAGCGGTCATACAGGGCGTCCAGTACCTCCCCCACCGTCGTGCCATCCACGGTCGCCTGAGACTCCCCCTGGGTAGCCTCGCGCAGCTGGGTGGGAATCTTGATCCGAACCGACATGGGGCGGGATCCTACGCCAGAGCGCCGACGTCCTGGCGGGCGCTCTGGAACG
>JALYZQ010000220.1 GCA_030948805.1 Actinomycetota bacterium
CCCCCCCCCCCACGCCCCTGACTCTCGTCGGCGGGGCCATCGCCGGCGACGACCTCCGGGAAATCACCGAGGTCGTCGCCGATGCCCTGAGCCGGGCGGTGGCGATTGCCATTCCGGCACTGGGCGAGCCGATCGTGAGCCCTGGGACAAGCCTGAACCCCGCCCAGGTGCGCCCGCTCGGCGCGTACGCGACCGCCGTGGTCCAGGGGGCAGAGCCCCCGCTTCCGGAGACGATGGCTGACGTCACCAGGGTGCAGCTCGGCGACCAGGTGGTGGGCGCGGTGCTAGCGGGAGCCGTCGCCGAATCAAGGTCGCGGCGCTGCTGGACGAGCTCGACGGGGTGCCGACCGCTGACGTCCCCGGGTTCCTGGCCCGAGCCCGGCGCCTGGGTATGGATCTGACCCCGGGCGCCACCGCCATCTGCGCCCGCCGTGACCCGCAAAACGGCTCGCTCGTCGTCCCGCTGGGCGATCCCCTCGGGGCTCTGGTGGCTCAGATGCCCGGCTCTCGCCCTATGAATCAAACGGCCGCGAGCGCCTGAGCCTGGGACTCAAGGCCCATCAGATCCTCACGGTCGCCGCGCGGCGCGGAGGCCGCTAGTGGCGCGACTTGGGCACTAGCCGAGGACGAGCTCAGCCGCCGTGCGCAGTGTGACCGGATCCCCGCCGATCAGGAGCGTGGTCACGATCGACTCACGCCAGGCCTCGAGGTCATGGCGGATCTTGTCCTCAGGGCCGATCAGGGTCAGCTGCTCTATCAGCTTGGCGGGCAGGGCCGCGGCCGCCTCGTCCTTGCGCCCGGCCAGGTAGAGGTTCTGGATCTGCTCAACCTCGGCCTCATAGCCCATTCGGATGGCCACGTTGGCGTGAAAGTTGGTCCCCCGGGCGCCCATACCACCGAAGTAGAGCGCGTACATGGGACGGACGGCGTCGATGGCAGCCTCGGTGTCATCGGTGACGATCAGGGGCACGGTGGCCGCCACCTCGAAGTCCTCCGCGGTGTGCCGGGCGCCGTCACGCTGTAGGCCCTCGGCCAGAGCCTCGCGGTAGAAGTCGTCGTGGTGCGGGGAGTAGAACAGGGCCAGCCAGCCATCGCACAGCTCGGCGGCCATGGCGATGTTCTTGGGGCCCTCGGCGGCCAGGTAGATCGGTATCTCCTCGCGCAACGGACGCAGGCTGGACTTCAGCGGCTTGCCCAGTCCGGTTCCGCCTGACAGGGGCAGCGGGTAGTGGGGTCCGTCGTTGGTCAGCGGCGCCTGGCGGCCCCAGATGTCACGCAGCACGCCGATGTACTCACGCGTCCGGGCCAGCGGCTTGGCGAAGGACTGCCCGTACCAGCCCTCCACGACCTGCGGGCCGGAGACGCCCAGCCCGAGGATCAAACGCCCACCGCTGAGGTGATCGAGCGTCATCGCGCCCATCGCGGTGGCCGCGGGCGTGCGAGCCGAGATCTGCACGATGGCCGTGCCGAGCTTTATCCGCTCGGTCGCCGCTCCCCACCAGGCCAGCGGCATCAGCGCGTCCGAGCCGTAGGCCTCGGCGGTCCAGATCGAGTCAAAGCCCAGCCGCTCGGCCGCCTGTACTGACTCCGCCGCGCCCGGGGGCGGACCGCCGGACCAGTAGCCCATGTTCAGTCCCAGCTTGAGCTCACCGGCCACTGTGTGACCCTATCCGCTGCGTCCGGTCAGGCGCGCGCGCAAGCGCTCCCGTAGGCGAGGCGGCCGCGGCTGCGTGCGCTCCCACTCCTCACGGGTCGGCAACCCACCGGACGCGCGCGCCCGCCGCACACACGCGGTATGCGCGTGGCGGCGGCCCTCCGATCGGCCCTCGGGCAGCAGCAGGATGTGCTCGCTGAGAGCGGGCAGGTACGCACCGCACAACGGGCAGCGATACGTGGCCGGCTTGCTGTTCTGGGCCCGTCTCGAGGTCCACCATCGTGCGGCCGGCAATCGTGCCATCGCGCTGGAGCATGTCAGTGGGCGCTATCGTCGCGGCCGTGGAGCATCGGGACGAGCGCATCATCATCGAGACCGATCGTCACCGGATCAGCGGCTTGCTCCGCCTGCCCGCCGAGGGCTATCGCAGCCGCTTGACCGACTACCTCAACGCCTCCGAGCGCGAGTTCCTGGCGCTGACCGACGTCGAGGTATCAAGCCTGGAAGGCTCGGGGCGCGTTCAGCAGCGTGAGTTCCTGGCCCTGTCGCTGCGCCACATCGTGCTGGCCATGCCCGCCGAGCCCGAGGAGAGCGCGCTCTAGGGCAGAATGAGGGGCTCGTTGCCCCGCGGCCGCGGAGGCGGGCTAAAATTGCTGTCATGGCCACACGCCCGGCACCCGAAGTCGACAGCCTGACCCGCAGCGACTCGCTGAAGGCCTCTCCTCGGATGTTCGACTCCGATCTCCTGGACCGGCTCTCGCGGGTGCACCCGGCCGTGCCCCCAATCCTGTTCGTGCCCGTGATCGTCGTCTTGCTCGTCGTGGGCGTGGTGCACGGCTCCGACTGGGCGACACCGGCCTGGCTTCTGGGCGGGTACCTGTTCTGGACCGTTACCGAGTACTGGCTGCACCGGCTGGTGTTCCACTTCGAGCCCGAGCGCGGCATCGGCGCCCGCCTGCACTGGATCATCCACGGCGTACATCACGACCATCCCAACGACCCGATGCGGTTGGTCATGCCCCCGTCGGTGAGCATTCCGCTGGCCGCGATCTTCGTCTACGGGTTCTCACTCATCCTGGGCAGCCCCGCCTTCATGCCCTTCGGGGCCGGCTTCCTCGGCGGGTATCTGGCTTACGACATGCTGCACTACCACGTTCATCACCACCGTCCCAAGACCCAGCTGGGCCGGAGCCTACGTGAGCTGCACATGCGCCATCACTTCCAGAATCACGAGCGTGGCTACGGCGTCAGCGCCCCGTTCTGGGATCACGTGTTCGGTACCGCGCCCAAGCGCGGCTGAACCGAGTAGCTGGCCAGGTCGGTCGGCGAATGTGGCGATTGGGTAGGATCATCGATTCGCGCGGTGGGCGCACAGCGGCTTGCCGGTTGTGCACAGCTCGTTTCGCTCATAGATCGCGCCGCTAGCGGGCAGGCCGGGCCCGCTAAGGCCGAGAGGACGCGCGATCCGCACAAACCCCAAGGAGGAACTCTTGAAGCTCAAAATCGCCCTGGTCACAGGGCTCATCGCCGGCCTGGTGCCGGTGGCCACCGCCGGGGCAGCCCCGGTCGCGCACAGCGCCAAGTTGCCCGCCCTCACCCTGACCATGAACGGCAAGTCCATCAAGGTCTCCGGCGCGCGTGTGTCGGGCGCCGTCACCGTCATCTCTAAGACCAAGGAAGCACAATCCTCCCCGCAGCTGACGCGGCTCAACCCCGGAGTCACCTTTGCCCAGGCGTTTCGCGCTGTGGGCCGCCACCACGGTGACACCAACTACCTCCAGGGTCTCGCGGCAGTCACCTACAACACGACCAACGGCAAGGGCACCTCATCCGCCCAGACGGTGCTCAAGCCCGGCCGGTATGTTGCCATCGACACGATCAAGAACAACCCCGCCAAGTGGCCGCACGTCACGTTCACGGTCAAGAAGGCCAAGCACGCCGCCAAGCTGCCCAAGGCCGGCGCGACGGTGAAGATGATCGAGTTCGGCTTTACCGGCCCCAGCACGTGGCACGTCGGCGAGACCATCCGCTTCGCCGACGCGGGCTTTTTGGCCCACATGGTGATCGGGATCAAGGTGGCCAACCAGGCCGCCGCGGCGCTCGTGACCAAGGAGCTCCAGGCTGGCAACGACAACGCCGCACAGAAAGGGGCGATCGGCTTCGCCAGCTTCGTCGGCGTCGCCTCGCCCGGGCTCCTCCAGCAGCAGAAGATCACCGCCTCGCCCGGCACCTACGTGCTGGCTTGCTTCATGAACACCCAGGATGGCCGTGAGCACACCCGCCTCGGCATGGAGCGCACGATCACGATCGCTCCCTAGGCAGTTTGGACCGGACTTCAGCGCGGCCGGGGCGGGCCGCGCTGGGGTTCGAGCTCAAGCGGAGGGGGCGGGATTCGAACCCGCGGTCCGGGGTTACCGGACTCCGGTTTTCAAGACCGGTGCATTCGACCGCTCTGCCACCCCTCCGGGGCCGATGGACTCTAGACTCCGCGCAAGCCTCCCGGAGAGGTGGCCGAGTGGCTGAAGGCACTCGCCTGCTA
>JALYZQ010000238.1 GCA_030948805.1 Actinomycetota bacterium
GATCCGCAGCGGCCCAGACGAGTCGGCCGAGAAGCCGGCTGCGAAGCCGGCGGCCAAGAAATCAGTAGCCAAGAAGCCGAGCGGCAAGCGCTCCTCGTCCAACGGAGGCCAGTCCAGCAAGGGCTCATCCGGCGGTCGCGCCAAGTCCGGCTCAGGCGCCAAGTCTCGCGCCAAAGCCAAGAGCTAGCCCCGGGCCTCCCCGGGCACCCAGGCCTAGCTAGTAGCCGGAGCCCCCTACAGCCGCGCCCCCGCTACCCGAGTGATGCTTCTTGGGGGCCGCGGTCGAGGTGCTGCTGGTGGTGGATGAGCTGGTGGTGCTCGTGCTGCTGGTCGGCGACTGGCTGGAGCTGGAGCTCGTCGACGTGCTGGTCGAGCTACTGGTCCTGGTGCTCGACTTCGCCGGCCCCGGAGCAGTGGTGGTCGGGGTTCCACCGTTGCCGCAGCCGGTGAGCAGCGCGGTGGCGGCCAGCAGACCGCCGGCCAGAAGCCTCAGATCAGAATGGGCCATGGGACATTCTCTAGCACGGCATGCCCGCCGCGGGCCTCGTCCTAACGCCAAGGGCCTTGAGGCTGGCGCGCGCTGGTAGCCTTTGTCACTGCTCGTCGTGCCTTCGCGACCCCTCTAAAGGGCACTCTATGTACCGACTCGCGCCCCCCGGGGCCACCGGCCTCTACCACCCCTCATATGAGCACGACGCGTGCGGTATCGCGCTCGTGGCCAAGCTGTGGGGCGAGCCGACGCACACCGTGGTGGAGAAGGCACTGGACGCGCTGGAGAACCTCGAGCATCGTGGCGCCGAGGGGGCTGATCCCAACACCGGCGATGGGGCGGGCATCCTGCTGCAGATCCCCGATGCCTTCATCCGCGGTGCGGTGGCGGGAATCGACTTACCGCCGCCCGGGCGTTACGGCGTGGGCGTCTGCTACCTGCCGGCCGATCCCGAGCGCCGCCACAGCATCGAGCAGATGGTGGAGGAGACGGTGCGCGCCGAGGGCCAGGGCGTGCTCTGGTGGCGCGACGTCCCGATCGACGACCGCTATGCCGGAGAGACGGCGCGTCTCTCGGCTCCGGTGATCCGCCAGGTCATCGTGCGGGCCGCCGACGACATCGAGGATCAGGGCGCCTTTGAGCGCAAGCTCTACGTCATCCGCCGCGTGATCGAGCGTGCCGCCGGACCTGAGCTCTCACTGCCCAGCTTCTCCAGCCGGACGATCGTCTACAAGGGCATGCTGACCGCGCCCCAGCTGCCCCGCTACTTCCCCGATCTGCGCGACCCCCGCGTGGCCTCGCGGCTGGCGCTGGTCCATTCGCGCTTCTCCACCAACACGTTTCCGAGCTGGGAGCTGGCCCATCCCTACCGGATGATCGCCCACAACGGCGAGGTCAACACGCTGCGCGGGAACGTCAACTGGATGCGCGCGCGGGAGTCCCAGCTCGCCTCTGAGCTGTTCGGGGAGGATCTCGAGAAGGTCATACCGGTCGTCCGCGAGGGTGGCTCTGACTCAGCCGTGTTTGACAACGTGCTCGAGCTGCTGGTGCTGAGCGGCCGGTCGGTCCCGCATGCGGTGATGATGATGGTGCCCGAGGCCTACCGCACGCGACCTGACCTCGATCCCGACGTCAAGGGCTTCTACGACTTTCACTCCTGCCTGATGGAGCCCTGGGACGGACCGGCGGCGATCGCCTTCACCGACGGACGGGTGGCCGGCGCGGTGCTGGATCGCAACGGCCTGCGGCCCGGCCGCTGGATCCAGGACACCGAGGGCTATGTCGTCCTGGCCTCCGAGACCGGAGTCATGACTGTCGCTCCCGAGCACATCCAGCGCAAGGGCCGCCTGGCCCCGGGGAAGCTGTTCCTGCTCGACCTCGAGGAGGGGCGGATAGTCGAGGACGAGGCGGTCAAGCGCGGCGTGTCCCGGCGCAAGCCCTACGGCGAGTGGTACGAGCGCTCGGTCGTCCACATCGATGACGTGCCCGAGCGCGAGCCGCGGGCCCCCCGGGTGGAGCCCCTGCGCTCCAAGCAGCTGGCCTTCGGCTACTCGCAGGAGGACCTGCGAATGATCATCGCACCGATGGCTGCTATGGGCGAGGAGCCAGTGGCCAGCATGGGTAACGACGCCGCGCTGGCCGTGCTTTCCGAGCGCCAGCCGCCCCTGTTCTCCTACTTCAAGCAGCTCTTCGCCCAGGTCACCAACCCGCCCATCGACCCGATTCGCGAGAACGTGGTCATGAGCCTGAACACGGGCGTGGGGGCCGAGGTGAACCTGCTTTCCGAATCGCCTGAGCAGGCCCACCAGCTGGTCATGGACCAGCCGATTCTGCGCAACCACGAGCTGGAGAAGCTGCGCCAGGTCTCGCACGAGATCTTTAACGCCGCCACGCTGGACATCACCTGGCCGATTGAGGGTGGCACCGATGGCATGGAGCAGCGCCTGGACGCGCTGTGCGCAGAAGCGGCGACCTACGTCGAGAACGGGGCCAACATCCTCATCCTCTCCGACCGCAACCTCGGTCCCGAGCGGGTGGCCATGCCCTCGCTGCTGGCCGTGGCCGCGGTGCACCATCACCTGGTTCGCGCCGGCACCCGATTGCGCACCGGACTGGTCATCGAGTCCGGCGAGCCCCGTGACATCCACCACATGGCCACGCTGATCGGCTACGGAGCCTCGGCCATCAATCCCTACCTGATGTTCGAATCCCTGGATGAGCTGGCCGACCGCTCGATGCTGCCCGAGGACTTGGAGCGTGAGGAGGCCGAGAAGCGGATCGTGCGGGCGATTGGCAAGGGCCTGCTCAAGACGATCTCCAAAATGGGGATCTCGACCATCCAGTCCTACTGCGGCGCGCAGATCTTCGAGGCCGTTGGGCTGGAGCCCGAGCTGATCGACGCCCACTTCACGGGCACCGCCTCCCGGATCGGGGGGGTGGGTCTGAGCGTGCTGGCCACCGAAGCGCTGGAGCGCCACTTCCGCGCCTACCCGCGCACGGGGCGGGATCTGCTGCCGGTCGGCGGCGTCCTGCAGTGGCGCCGAGACGGCGAGCTGCACATCTGGAACCCCGACACGATCGCCAACCTCCAGCACGCTGTCCGGGCCCGGTCCGGCGCGTCTTTGGAGGAGGAGGAGGCACCGGCAGCAACGCTGCGCGACCCCCAGGACAGCTACGACGAGTTCGCCCGCCAGGCCAATGAGGAGTCGACGCGACGGGCGGCGCTGCGCGGGCTGATGCAGCTGCGCCTCGTCTCAGAGGCGATTGGGCTGGAGGAGGTGGAGCCGGCCACTGAGATCGTCAAGCGTTTCAGCACGGGGGCCATGAGCCTCGGTTCGCTCTCACGCGAGGCGCACGAGACCCTGGCTGTGGCCATGAACCGACTCGGCGGCAAATCCAACACCGGAGAGGGGGGCGAGGATCCGAGTCGCTTCACGCCCGAGGCCAACGGCGACTCGCGACGCTCGGCCATCAAGCAGGTCGCCTCCGGACGGTTTGGGGTCACGATCAACTACCTGGTCAACGCCGACCAGCTGCAGATCAAGATGGCCCAGGGGGCCAAGCCCGGAGAGGGGGGCCAGCTTCCCGGCCACAAGGTGGACGACTACATCGCCGAGATCCGCAACTCGACCCCCGGCGTGGCACTCATCTCCCCACCGCCGCATCACGACATCTACTCGATCGAGGATCTCAAGCAGCTGATCTACGACCTGCGCTGCTCCAATCCTGACAGCTCGGTGTCGGTGAAGCTGGTCTCGGAGGTCGGGGTGGGGACAGTGGCCGCGGGCGTGGCCAAGGCCAACGCCGATCACGTGACCATCGCCGGGCACGACGGGGGCACCGGTGCTTCCCCTCAGTCCTCGATCCAATCCGCGGGCGTGCCCTGGGAGATCGGCCTGGCTGAGACCCAGCAGACGCTGCTGCTCAACGACCTGCGCTCGCGGATCACGGTCGAGGTCGACGGCCAGATCAAGACCGGTCGTGACGTGGTGGTGGGCGCGCTGCTGGGCGCCGACGAGTTCGGCTTCTCGACCGCGCCGCTGATCGCGATGGGCTGCATCATGATGCGCGTCTGCCACCTGAACACCTGCCCGGTGGGCATCGCCACCCAGGACCCCGAGTTGCGCAGACGCTTCCGGGGCGTGCCCGAGCACGTGACCGCCTATCTGATGTTCGTCGCCGAGGAGGTCCGGGGACTGATGGCCCAGCTGGGGGTGCGGCGCTTCGAGGATCTGATCGGCCACACCGAGCTGTTGGAGATGGACGAGGCGCTTGACCACTGGAAGGCACGCGGGGTCGATCTGTCGATGGTCCTGGCCACGCCCGACCTGCCCCCGGATATGCCCCGGGCCCGCAGCCGTCCCCAGGTGCCGGTGCTGGATGACGCGCTGGACTGGGAGCTGCTCACGCTCTGCGCCCCGGCTCTGGACAGCGGCCACAGCGTCCGGCACGGCCCGGTCCCGGTGCGCAACGTAAACCGGACCGTGGGCGGCATCCTGTCGGGGGAGATCGCCCGGCGCTACGGCGCCCAGGGCCTGCCCGAGGGGACGATCGAGCTCTCCTTCTCAGGCTCGGCAGGCCAGAGCTTTGCTGCCTGGCTGGCCCCGGGGGTGACGTTCGCGCTGCGCGGGGAGACCAATGACTACACGGGCAAGGGCCTCTCCGGCGGAGTGGTCTCGGTGCGGCCTCCGGAGTCGGCCCTGTTTCTGGCCGAGGAGAACATGATCGTCGGCAACACGGTGCTCTATGGGGCGACGGCCGGTCGGGCTTTCTTCCGCGGCCTGGCCGGGGAGCGCTTTGCGGTGCGCAACTCCGGCGCCAAGGCGGTGGTCGAGGGCGTCGGGGATCATGGCTGCGAGTACATGACCGGCGGCCGGGTAGTCGTCCTGGGACCCACCGGTCGCAACTTCGCGGCCGGAATGAGCGGGGGCATCGCCTATGTCTACGATCGCGACCGGCGCTTCGCCGGCCGCTGCAACACGGAGCTGGTCGACCTGGAGAAGCTGACCGAGGCCGACGAGGACGAGGTCAAGGCGCTGATCTCCGAGCACGCCCAGCGCACTGGTTCGCTGGTGGCCCGCAATGTGCTGGCCTCCTGGGAACGGGCCAGCGAACGCTTCATCAAGATCATGCCGCGTGATTACAAGCGAGTGCTGGCTGAGCGTGAGGCCCAGGATGCCCCCGAGGCCGCTGTCAGCGTCTAGTGTCCCGATTCTCGCGTGCGGCCCCAGCCACGCCCAGCCGCTCCCGAGACTGCGCATGAATTTCCGACTCGCGACACTAGCTCCGGACCGCGGGCACCTCGGTCCCCCGGTCCCCGGCGACTCTGAGTAGCACCATGGCCCAGGTCCGGAAGGGCCGCCAGGACTCAGCCAGCGCGGCGAATGCCGCCACCGACGGGGGCTCGGCCAGTCCGTAGAACCGAGCCGTGTGAGCCAGCACCCGGGGCTCGGCGACCGGCAGCAGAGCGTCGGCGAAGCCACTGGCCCGCAGGACGATCAAGGCAGCGTAGAAGGGACCGATGCCCGGCAGCTCCTGCAGGCGCTCGTAGGCACGTTCGGGTCCGATTCGCTGCACATGAGCGACCTCCAGCTCGCCCCCGGTGGCCGCGCCGGCCAGATCGCGCAGCCGGATCAACTTCTGCAGGGCCAGCCCGGGAAACTGGTCTGCGAGCTCGAGCAGGTGCCGGGGGGCGGGGAAGGCTTGCACCGGGCGCCCCGCGAGCTCGAAGCTCTGGCCGAGCTGCAGGCTCAGCTCCTCACGCACCCGGGCGGCCTGGGCGGCGGGGCGCCGGGTGGAGATGACCGCCCAGGCTGCGGCCTCATAAGGCGAGCCAAACAACACCGGCCGCTGGCCCGGGTGGGCCCGCTGCAGCATCCCCAGCACGGGGTCGGCGTCGCCCACCCGCGCGAAGGCGCGCCCGTCGTGATCGAGCGAGACGATCCGGCTGACCTGAGCCAGGGCGGTGTCAGCAGACGCTCCATCGCGCAGCTCGAGCTCCACGCTGACCGGCCCGTCGGGCCGGGATTGGCGCAGGACGGCGCCGGCGTATCCCTGCCCACCATCGACTCCGAAGGCCAGCCGTAGCACGCCATCGAAGCCGCCCCGGTGCGGGCCGAAGCCGAACTCGGCCGCGGCCTGCAGTGAAAACGGACCCTGGATGGCCAGCTCGAGCTTGGGCGCCATCCTCGTCCGATCATCGCAGCAGCGCGGCGGTCACCCCGGCAATCGTGTCGATCCCGTATCCCATCGAGGGATCGCCGTCGGTCATCACGGCCAGGGAGAAGGTGCCACGGCGGCCCTGCAGCCGCGCCACTTGGTGCACGAGCCGGCCCAGTCCGGTGCCTCGCCAGCCCCCCTTGAAGAACACGCGATAGCCGCGCGGACGCGCCACCGCGGGAATGCCCCAGCTCTCGTAGTCGACGATCGTCGAGAGCAGGAAGCGGGCGTAGCCGCGAAACTCGCGCGGCACCAGCGCATCCATGGCAAAGAAGAATCCCGCCTGATCGGCTGGGCTGATCTCGGCGTTCCCCCAACCTCCCGACACCGTGAAGTCCGTCATGTGGGCGGCGCGGGCCACGGCGTAGAGCCCGGAATCACTGACGATCGACCAGCAGCGGGTGGCGGCCGAGTTGTCGGACACGTGGATCATCGGGTAGAGAAACGACTGGCTGCCGGGATCGACTCGCCGCTGGCCGTGGGCGTCCAGGCGCCGCAGGTAGGCGACCAGCAGCATCGCCTTGACCACGCTGGCGGTGATGAACCGGCGATGTACGTTGACGCCGGAGAGCCGGCCCTCGCTGTCGACAATCGCGAAGGCGGTACGGCCGGCGCGACGGGCCAGGAACCTGGCGGCCCGCTGGACGGCCCGCGCGCCGGGGAACCCCGCGGGCAGACGTCCCGCTCCTTTGTAGCCCCGACCGGTGCAGCGGCGAGGCCGGGCCGGGTTGGCCAGGGCGTGATCCTGCGGGGCGCGAAAGCAGGAGCGGAAGCCAAACCGTCCGGCGGGAAGCGCCACGACCGCTCGCAGCAGTGTGATGTGGGGGCCGAGCCGACGGCTGCGGGTGGTCACGTAAGCGCGTACGCCACCGCGTCGCCCGGCTGAGAACTCCCAGCGCACGCGCGCTCCGTTCCAGCGCAGGCCGCGCGGATGAAAGACCAGGATCGTGACCCGCGCCCGGCCCAGCGGCAAGGCCCTGACCCTGGTGATGACCCGGTAGGTGACCCGTACCTGCGTCGTCGCCTTGGTGCTGTTACCAGTCAGCTGCGCCTGGTAGCGGGTGTTGCGATCGGGGTGCACGACCACGGAGAACGAGCCGTCGGCGGCCACCGGCACCGACGCCAGCCGGATTTGATGCCGGTATGGATAGGGACGGGCGGAGATCTTGACGCTGGTGTTGGGGGGCGCCCCGTCAACGTGCCCGGACAGAGTCTCCCGGTGTCCGGCTCGTAGGTGCGCCGGCCGGGCGGTCAGTGAGATCGACCCCGGTGATGCCCCCGCCAGCGCCGGGGCGACGGCCAGCCAGGCCAACCCGATCGGTAGAAGAGCGAGACGTCGCGCCCACGCCTGCATGAGAGGACATTAATGGAAATCCGGGACGTTGCGCGCTTGGTAGCCTGCGGCCTTCTCATGGGTGAGCTCGGAGCATTTCTCAAGCTTCATCGGGTCGGCTTTGACAAGCGCGATCCGGATCAGCGCGTTGAGGACTACAAGCAGTACTTCCAGGTCCAGCCCGAGGCCGAGCTACGCCGCCAGGGCGCCCGCTGCATGGACTGCGGGGTGCCCTTCTGCCACGAGGGTTGCCCGCTGGGCAACCTGATTCCCGACTGGAACGACCTCGTCTACCGCGACAAGTGGCGAGAGGCGATCGACCAGCTGCACTCGACCAACAACTTCCCCGAGTTCACGGGCCTGATCTGCCCCGCGCCGTGCGAGTCAGCCTGCGTGCTGGCCATCAACGACGATCCGGTGACGATCGAGCAGATCGAGCTGGCCATCGTGGAGCGGGCCTACGCCGAAGGCTGGATCGTGCCCGAGCCGCCGGACCGCCGGTCGGGGAGGACCGTGGCCGTCGTCGGTTCCGGGCCGGCAGGGCTGGCCGTGGCGGCCGAGCTCAACCGCTGCGGGCACTCGGTCACCGTCTACGAGCGCGATGAGGGGCCTGGCGGTCTGCTGCGCTTCGGGGTCCCCGACGCGAAGCTCGAGAAGGCGCTCATCGACCGACGCGTATCGATCCTCGAGCAGGAGGGAATCGAGTTCGCCTATGACACCGACGTGGGCGTCGATGTCAGTGTGGCTGAGCTGCAGGAGCGCTTCGATGCGCTGGTCATCTCGATCGGCTCCCGGGTCCCTCGTGAGCTCGCGGTCCCCGGTCGTGAGCTGGCCGGCATCCATCCGGCGATGGACTACCTCTACCAGCGCAACCGCTGGGTGGCGGCGGAGCAGGGGCGCCCGTCACGCGAGCCGGAGCCGGGAACGGAGATCTCCGCTGCCGGCAAGCGCGTGATCGTGATCGGCGGCGGGGACACCGGAATGGACTGCATCTCCAACTCGCATCGTGAGCACGCCGAGTCGGTGGTGCTGCTCGACGTCTACGCGCAACTGCCCGGGGTGGGTGAAGATCCCCGCCACCCGTGGCCGCTGCCGCCCAAGCGCACGGAGTCCACATACGCGCTGGAGGAGGGGGGAAAGCGGCGCTGGGGGACCGAGGTGACTGGCTTCGGGGGCCAGGACGGCACGGTCAGCCACGTCTACGCGCGTCGCGTCACCGGCAGCTCTTCGCGTGACCTGACGCCAGTCCCGGGCAGCGAGTTCGTCCTCGAGGCTGATCTGGTGCTGCTGGCCATCGGCTTCGAGCACCCCGAGCACGCGGGGTTGGTGCAGGAGCTCGAACTGGGATTGGATCGGCGCGGGAACATCCGCACACGCCAGACCTACCGGACTTCAACCGGTCGTGTCTACGCCTGCGGCGATGCGCGCATCGGCCAGTCGCTGGTCGTCACGGCGATCGCCGAGGGTCGCAAGTGCGCGCGAATCGTCAACGCCGACCTCGGCGGCAGCCCGATGGACGCCGACCGGGAGATGCTCGCCGTCGGCGCCTGGAGTGGCGAGGCCGATCTCACATTGCGCCATGAGGCCGAGGCGGCCGGGACGGTACGTCCGGGGGAGGAGTTTTTCACCGGACCGGGCACGCGCGAGCCAGCCTAGGCACGCCCAATTGCACCGAGTTTCGGGCTGTTGGGCGACCGAATGGTACGTGTTGGTTCCCGGTCAGGTTCATCGGACGGCTGTCGCGGATTGGTTGGCCGCGTGCTAGGTTAAAACCTCACCAGAGTTCTGCAACTGGTTCGAATTTTGGGGCGTGGAGTTTGCTCAACTTGGGACGGGGAAACTCGCCCCTGTCGGTCAGGGAACTGCGCCCCCACTTCCCTGGCTCTCCGGGGGACCCAGATGGATCTGGGTCCCCCGGAACTTTCTCGCGTTGCCGCGAGCTCGGATCACCCGGCAACGGCCCGCCCCGACTGCCCGGTGTGCGACCGTGTGTGAATGGCCGTCGCCTCTGCCGTGGTCGCGCACCCCAGCCCGGGCTGCCACGCCTCGATCGGGTGCACGGTCAGCCACCTCGTGGACTCGGCGGGAACGTTCTTCTCGCAGCTCGCCAGCCTCAGCTGGGGCTCATTGCTGATCGGGCTGGCGCTATACGCCATCTATCTGTTGCTGCGCTCGCGCGCGCTGTGGGGGGCGGTGCAGACCGCTTATCCCGACGTCCGGGTTCGCTGGCGCGACGTATGGGGCGGCTACATGGTCGGCTACGCGGTCAACAACGTGTTTCCGCTGGGCGGTGGCAACGTCGCACAGCTGTTTTTGACGCGGATGGCCATACCCCCGGCCAGCTACCCCACGATTGCCGCGGCGCTGGCCACCGGAGTGATCTTCGACTGGCTGATGGGCCTGCTGGTGATGGGCTTCGCCTTCACCCAGGGCGTGTTCCCCAAGCCGCCGGACTTCTCCAAGCTGCCGGCCTTCGACATCAGCTTCTTTGCCGCCAACATGCGCTTCACGCTGTTCTTTTTGACCGTGCTGGCGATCCTCTTCCTGTTCGGCTTCGCCCTTCTTTCGGCGCGTGTGCGGGCCTTCTGGCAGCGCATCCGGCAGGGGCTGACAATCCTCCGCAACCGGGAGCTCTACAAGCGGCGCATGGCCAGCTGGCAGCTGGCCAGCTGGGTGGCGCGGTTCGCCGCCTACTGGGCGCTTCTGGACGCCTTTCACATCGGCGGCTCGGTACGCAACGCGCTGCTCGTGCTCGCGGTCCAGGTGGTGGCGTCGGTGTTTCCGTTCACGCCCGGGGGCGCCGGCGTCCAGCAGGCGCTGCTGCTGGCCATCTTCCACAACGCCGACGCGGCGTCGTTCTCAGTCGGCCAGCAGATTGCCACCGCCGTGCTCAGCGGCCTCCTGGGCTTCGCCGCTCTGGTGCTGATCTTCCGCTTCAAGAGCTTTCGCGAGGTCATCGCCCGCGGCCGGGAGCACCGGCGCAGCGAGGCTGTGGCTGGCGGGTTACACGCGGGCGAGACCTGACCTCGTCAGAGTGGGCGCGCGGGCACAGATTCGCGCCCGGACTCGGACTAGTCTCTCCTACTGAGCCCGTGCCCAGCTTCTGCCGCCACAACCGCCTCATTCACAATTGCCCCGTCTGCGCGCGCGAGCAGAACCTGGAGCTGCGCCCGGTCGTGTCCGGCGGTGATCAGACGGGCCGAACGGCCGTCTCTGCCTCGCGGCCCAGCCCGCGGACGGCCAAGCCGCCGCGAACGCGGACCGCGACGGCGCGGGCCGCCTCCGGCCTGCGTGTGCACAGGCTGGTCCGAGACGCCGATGACGGCTACCGCTCAGATCTGGTCCCGGGCCTGAAGTCAAGTGCCGACGCCGGCCGCCTGGCCGGTGGGCTGGCTTGGGCGCAAGCTCGGCTCGCCAGCCTGGCCACCGACCCGCCCGGGCTCTTCGTCGTGGTCGCTGACCCGGCGCTGGACATCGAGGAACGCAGCTGGCTGGCCCTTTTGATCTCCTACCTCGGCCCGCTGAATGGCGCGGCCCCGTTTGCCGAGATCGAGCGAGTACGGACGACCTGGGCGTCGGGTGAGCTGCCCAGTCTCGAGGGTGTCCAGGTCGGCCCCCGGGGAGCGCACGCTCCCCAGCCTGGGTTGCGCACGCTGGTCGCCTATCGGGCATGGGCTGCGCGGTCGGGGTCACAGGCCGCGGCGTTCACCGGCGATCCTCTTTGGACGGCGCAGCGGCGCTTCTCTCGCGCCTTCGAGCGCCTGGCCCTTCCCGGCCTGACGCGTGGGGCTCGCTTTGAGCTACTGGTCGCCCTGGGTCAGACAGCAACCTTCGATCTGCGGGCCGCCACCCTGGGGCTGGGAGGGTCCGATCAAGTCACGCTGGCCGCCAAGCGCGTGTTCGGAATCGGCGATCCGATGCTCCTGGAGCGTCGCGCTGGCGCCCTGGCCACGGCCTGCGGAATCGATCTGGCCGCGCTGGACGCGGGGCTGGACAACTGGGAGCGCGAAACGCCGGCGCAACTGGGGGTCGAGCCTGACGTCGAGCCCGATCCGTCGGTCCTGGCGGGGGTGCACGCGGCGCTGGGACTCTGAGCCCCCAGCGGCTCCGTCCGCGGCATTGCCTACCTTCCGGAGCGTCTCTGTATCCCCGAACGGAGCGCAATGACCCTCTGCTTCATAGAACCGCAGAACGCCATCCGGGTTATCGCCGACTCGGTTGGCCGTGAGGCACGCCGTCAGATCCTGGGCGAAGTGGTGCGGGCATGGGTGGACGAGATACCGGAATCCGAGCTGGACTCCCATTACGCCAAGGCCGTGGCCGACCTCGATGAGCATGACCTGTCGCTGCTCGCCTCCTGGCACGTCTCCTTGGAGGTGGGCCATCCGTTGCCGAGCAAGGAGTTCCTGGTCAACGTGTTTCCCTCGCTGGGGGAGAACCGGCGCGAGGCGCTGAAGATCGCGGCCGGCTTCCGCGGCGAGGAGGCCTTCGAGGCTGGCGTCGGTGAGGAGCAGGCCTTCGACACCGTCCTGCCGTGGCTGTCTCCGGAGCGCTGCAAGATGCTGGCCGCCGAGTGCCTGGAGCTCTACTGCTGGGACCGGCTCGGGGTCGAGAATTAACGCGTGAAGGTCACCAGCGCGGCGCTGCCCTGAGGCACCGACAGCGTATACGTCCGTCCGCGTCGCTCGAGCGTCTGCACGTGAGCTGAGCCCAGGCTCCCGCTGGTGGTCTGGCTGCCGTAGCCCTGACCACCCAAGGTGACGCCGGTGCGCGCATCGACGCCGGAGGCCCGCAGCCGTGTCACAGTGGCGCCATGGCCAGTGCCCGGGGGCATGGCCAGGCTGACCGCGCGGCTGTGCTGCCGGCTCTTGTTGATCAGGATTACGCGGAGCGCTCCGTCGCGCGCCCGTGTGGCCCACACGCTCAGCTCCGGGGCGCCGGTAGGGCGGTGCACGGCCAGGATCCGGGCTCCGGGAGGCGCAGCCTGCGCGAACAGCTGCAGGCCGTAGTAGACGGGCTGGACGTAGGCCTGCCAGCGTCCGGCTGGATGGGTGAAGTGGAACAGCTCATAGGCGGCGCGGGGGAGTGTGTGCATGTTGATCCCATCCACGCCCGCACGAGCCAGTGAGAAGAGTGCCTCGGTCACCCACAGGGAGCTGGCAAAGGTGTCGCTCACCCCGGGCTTTCCGCGGCAGGCGACCGAGTTGAGCTCGTCGACTCTGAGCGGCCGATGGTGGGAGCGCGCAATCGCGATCCAGCGACGCAGCCCCGCGGCCAGCGTCACCGTCGAGTAGCTGGAGAGCAGGTGCGCGACGGTCGGGTACTGACGGGAGCGGGGGCCCACGAAGCAATTGCGCAGGGGGTAGCGGTGCAGGGTCATTACGCGCACGCGCCGGTGCTGGGCCAGCAATGTGCCGATCGACTGCACCCAAGACCCGGCATCGGCCGTGGGGCCGACTGCGAGCGCCGGGGCCGCCAGGGGCAGGCGGCCGGTGGCGGCGGCCAGCGCGCTGAACTCGCGCTGGTAGCGCCCGTAGTCAAAGCTCCGGGACCGAGCTTTGCGGAACCTGTGCCCGGGCAGCGGCAGTAGCGCGATCTTGCCGTACACATTGGGCTCGTTGCCGATCTCCAGCGCGGCCAGGCGGGCGCGTCCCATCGACCGCAGGTAGGCCCGAGCCTGCGCCCGGGCGAGCGCCGGCTGGTTGGCCGCCAGGTTCACACCCATGGTCATGCGCGCGTGCAGCCCGCTGGCCAGCGCGGCGGTCGTGGCCAGCCAGCTCGACGTCAGGCGGTAGCCGGTGTAGGAGAGCGGCTTGACTCCCGGTCCCGGCAGCCACGAGATGTCGGTGCTGTCCCCGCCGATGCGCAGCACCGGCGCTTGCCCTGGAAACAGGTTGCGAATCAGCTGCTCGAGCACGGGATTCACGTGCGCGGGATTGGAGCCAGTGTAGGCGCGAACGGCCTGAAACTCGATCGATAGTCCGAGAAAGCCGCTCGGGATCCGGGGACCCCCGGCGTGAGCGCTGATGTCCACGCGAAGGGCACCGGAGGCCGAGACGTCAGCGCCGGGCGGGGGATCGCCCGCGGCACCGTTGCGGCCGGCGCCCATGAGAACGACCACGACGACCAGCACGGTCCCCACGGCGGCCAGCCCGGCGGCAAGCCGCCATCGCATCGGCACGTCGCTCACTGCTCACCGTCCCGCAGAGCCGCCTCGGTCTCGGCGATCGCCTGGTCATTGGAGCGAAACCAGACGGCTCGCATGCCCAGATCACGCGCGCCGGCGCAATTGAGCTCGATGTCATCGATCAGCAGCGCCGCGCCGGCCTGGACGCCCAGCCGGGTCAGCGTCAGCTCATAGATCTCCGGCTCAGGCTTGCGGGCGCCCACAAAGGCCGAGTCGACGATCACGTCGAAGATGTCAGGCACAGGGAGCAGGGCCCGCCAACGGGCCTCCCATTCACGGACGTTGTTGGTGCAGACAGCCAGCTTGTAGCCGCGCTCGCGCAGCCCCCGCAGGTACTCAATCAGCGGCTCGTTAGGGGTCAGCGTGGCGAAGTAGCGCTCACCGAACCTCTCCATCTCCACCTCTCGGCCGAGCTGCAAGGAGAGCTGAGCGGCCAGCGAACCGAGAAACTCAGCTTCGGTGAGGCGACCGGTCTCGAGCTCGAACAGCAGGTTCACGCCGCGTTGAGCCTCCAGCTCGGCCATGGCCCGGCCAAGCTCGGCCAGGGGAACGCCCGAGTCCTGCTCAAAAGCGGCAAATGAGCCCGACAGGGGGGACGTGAGCACGCCGCCGAAATCGCTGATGACTGCCTCGACCGTCCCCATACGCGCGTCGCCTCAGATGTGAGCAATCAGGTAGACACCGGCGCCGTCCCGGCCTCCGGAGTGACACCGCAGCGGTGTGACCGAGAGCCGCACGCGCTCACTCTGGATAGATGCGGGGGGGGCGACGGCCTCGGCGGCGGCGCGGCGCGGGTACTGTTCCTCCTCATCGCCGATCCACAGCTCGAGGCTGGCTCGGACCGGCTGCTCTCCGGGTCCAAAGGTCGTCGACAGCCGGGGCTCGACGACGGCAATCCGTTCCCCAGGATCGAACACCGTGGCCGTCAGCATGTCGTGCTCATGGTCTGTGGCCCCCGAGGGCCGCAGGGCGCACAGGGCCAGCGCATGCTCGTCGTCAAACCATCCCGACAGCGCACGGAGCGAACCGAGGCGACCCAGGTCGGCCTGCGGGTCGCTGCTGCGCATGCCGGCACAGCTCACCTCGCGCCCGGTCCCGTCAGCCGTGACCGTGCCTCGGACCTGGCAGAGCTCAGCACCACCACGCTCAATGGCCGGCTCGCCGGTCGGTGCCGTGGGCGTGACCACCAGCTCGATGCCGGCCCCACTCACCTCCCAGCCATCGGCTTGGTCGCGGATCTGTACGCGCGCGCCGGCGGCACAGGCGCTGCCCGCGGGCGTGCAGATTACGATCGCCGGCTCGCCGGCGTCAATCGCCGAGCCCCAGACCTGACCGTCGGCGTCGCCGAAGCAGACCAGCCGCAGCGGACCCTGGTGGCCGGCGCTCATCTAGGCAGGCGCGCCGGATCCACGTCGATGGCCGTCGAATCGACGTCATGGCCGCGCGGCCGTCCGCCAAAACGCGCCGCGTGCCTGACGAAGCGGCTCTGGAAATTGCGCACCATGCTCCGGCGTGCCAGGCCTCGGGTGGGCGAAGCCAACAGCGCCAGCCCGAGGACGTCGGTGATGAACCCGGGAACGATCAGCAGGGCCCCCCCGGCAAGGATCAGAGCGCCGTCCAAAACCTCTCGACCTGGTGGACGGCCCGATGCCGTGGCCAGCTGGAGCCGCCGCCACGCCGATCGGCCCTGGGTCCGCATCAGCCACAAGCCGGCCGGCCAGCCGGCGGCGAGCAGGATCAGCGTCAGCAGCACGCCGATCGCCCCTGCCACCTTGATGGCAACCAGCAACTCGGCGATCGGCCAGAGGATGAGCAGCAGGAGCATCA
>JALYZQ010000260.1 GCA_030948805.1 Actinomycetota bacterium
CGTTGGCGTCCACGCCCCAGCGCTTGAACGTCGAGGGCAAGAACTGCATCCAGCCCACCGCGCCGGCGGATGACACCGAGAGGTTGCGCCCGTAGTCGGTCTCAATCTCGTTGATCGCCGCCAGTACCGGCCACGGCACGTCGTACTCGATCCCCGCGGCCTGATAGATCGGCATCAAGAACGGCGGAATCTGAAACGAGTCGATGAAGAAGTTCGGCACCCCCATCGGAGCCGGGCCCGGCAACGACAACGAGTAGGAGGGGTTGGAGGGCAGGGGGACGCCCTTGCCCGTGGGCAGGCCGCTGGAATGCTTCTTGGGCGGCGATCGGTGCGAGGTCCGTCCCTGGGTAGTGGTCGTCGTGGTGGTTGACGAGGAGCCGTGCTTGGAGGGTCGCTGCCTCCGGCCCGGGCGGGTCGGCTTGGGGCCGGGCGCCTTGGAGTGTGAAGGTGGGGTCGAGGATGAGCCGGGCCTGGAGCCCGAGCTGCTGGAGGTCGTCGTCGAGGAGGAGGAGCCGCTGTGACCCGAGCCGCTGGAGGTCGTGCTCACGGAGGGAGTGGTGGAGGTCGAAGGTGCGCAGGACTCGCTCTCAGACACGATCACCCCGTGGACGGGGAGGTTGAGCGACGAGACCGGGGTCCCGGCGGGCACGTTGACATAGAAGGTATAGCTCTGGCCCCCGGCCACGGTGACCCTGACCGTGCAGGAATCAGCCAGGGCGGTGGGGAGGGCGGAGCTGGCCAGCGCGGCGAGCGCGGCCGTGATCAGGCCGAGCAGCAGCAGCGCCTTACGCCTTATCAGCAATTTTCTCCCAGTGAACACAGGTGATGGCCAGCCCTGGACGGTTGGTCAAAGAGCGACGTTGGCGGAGAAGCTACTGACTGCCCAGATCCTTTGCAACGCGGAACCGTCGCCCCCAAATCGCCGGGTCCCCAGTAACGCCGGAGCGGCCCGAGTGTGGCGGCGACCGGGCTCGCGCCCCGGCCGTGGCCACGCGGGACCGCCTAGGAGGCAAGTTCTAAACCTCTAGCTGACCTTGAGTCTTAGGGACGGCGAACGGGCGCGGGCCCGGCACGCTAAGGTCCCGGCGATGAGCGACGACCAGAGCCTCCGGGGACGCGTCACCAAGCAGAGCGAGGAGGCGATCGGCAAGCTCGCGCAGGAGCTGATCGAGAACCCGATGGTGAGCAGCGCGCTGTCGGCGGCGTTTGAGACCCGGGAGCGGGCAATGCGCGCTCAGGAGGTGGCCATGGGGGCGCTCAACCTGCCCTCGGCCAGTGATCTGGAGCGTCTGACCCGACGCGTTCGGAGCGTCTCCCAGCGCCTGGAGGGCATTGAGGACGGTCTCGACCGCGTTGATCAGCGACTCGAGCACGCCGGCTCCACAGCCGGCCTGGAGGAGCGCCTGGCCAAGATCGAGGCCACCCTGGAGCGACTCGAGACCTCCGGCGCCGGCTTCGCGGCGGACGCCAGCGCGCCCGCCAAATCGGCTTAGCCGCGTCAGGAGCTCAGGGCGGCCAGGGCCAGCTCGCCGAGGCGCTGCTCGGCGGCCGGCAGATCCTCAGGCGCGATCCGCTGGCGGCGGGGCAGGACCAGGTCAGAGACGATCAGGGCGGCCGCAGCGGCAAACCCCCGCCGCCCGGCCAGCGCGAACAGACTGGCCGCCTCCATCTCCACGGCTAGGGCGCCCTGATCGCGCCAGCGCTGCTCGACGCCCGGCGGCGTGTCGTAGAACAGGTCGGTGGAGACGACCGGGCCGCAGCGGACGGTCGGGCCAGCGGCTCGGCGCAGGTCGGCCAGCAACTCGGCGCCCGGCGCCTGACGCTGGGACCCGTTCAAAGCCCGACTGACGCCGTCGTCGGACACCGCCTCGGTGGCGATCAGCAGCTGGCCGAGCTCCAGGTCGCTGTCCAAGGCACCACAGGTACCGACGCGCAGCATCCGCCGCGCCCCGAGCTCATGGAGCTCCGAGACCACGATGGCCGCGCTGGGACCGCCCATTCCGGTGCTCTGGATGGTGAGCAGCCGACCGTCGCGGGCCGCTCCCGTATAGCCCCACAGGCCCCGATTGTGGTTGAACATCTTGGGTGGGGAGAGCAGGTGCTGGGCCAACCGAAGCGCTCGGCCCGGATCGCCCGGCAACAGAACGCGCTCGGCCAGCTCGGCCGTGGGCAGGATGTGGATAGTGTCGGGCATCGCGGCGGGGAACCCTAAGGGCTTCCGGAGGCCAAGCAGGACATAGACTGAGCGCCGATGGCCGAGTTCAAGTCCCCGCAGGAGTTTCGGGAGGTCATGGACCGCACGTTCTCGCTGATGAGCGAGGACCCAGACATGGGCCCCAAGCTGCGCGATGCCGACACGCCGCAGCGCTTTGAGTTCAGTGATCTAGACCTGGTGGTCAACATCCGCGCCGGTAGGGCCGGTGAGCCCAACCTGGCCTGGGAGTGGTCTGACGAGATCGACTGGGAGCCCCGGGTGAAGATGGAGATGAGCTCGGAGATCGCCAACAAGTACTTCCAGGGCTCCGAGAACGTGGCCATCGCCATCGCCCGGCGCCGGATCAAGACCGGAGGCGACGTCAAGGCCGCCCTGGCCATCATGCCCATCACCAAGCCACTGTTCGCGCGTTACCGCGAGATGATCGCGGCCGACTATCCGCACCTCGAGCTCTGAGAGCCCGGCGTCGGCGTCGGCGTCTCCGGCGGCGCGAGATTAAGCTCGGCTCGTGCGATTGACACCGAGTGCGATGCGGAGTAGACCTAGGGCACTGAGTAAGGCAACAGGCCGGAGCGTGGCCGCGCCCCTGAGCGCGACCGCGAGGCGCCGCCGGAAACGTGACGAGCGCCTACGGCCGACGCAGCGGGCCGTGACGCCCGCGGGCGACGGGGCCCAGACCTCACCGGGACCCCGTCGCCATCTTGCTCGCCCCGCGACAACTGTCAGCGTGTGACCCTGGAGGAGGCCGCCCAGCGCGCCGGCGTCAAGCCGGCCACACTGCGGCGGTGGGTGCAGCGGGGCCTGATCCCCCAGTACGACGGTGAGTGGACGCCGTCGGCGGTCGGCACGGCGCGCGTGGTCGCGCGCATGCGCGAGCGGGGACACTCTCTGGCCAGCCTGGAGCAGGCCACGCATGAGGGGCGCCTGGCCTTCGGCTTCCTCGAGGATCTCCTGCCCACCGAGGAGCGCCGGGTCAGCCTGCGCAGCGCGGCCCGGGAGACCGGCCTTGAGCCGGCGCTGGTCCAGCGTCTGATCAGCGGCCTGGGCGTCGGTCCCGAGCACACCGACAGGGTGACCGAGGACGAGCTGCAGCTTCTGCGCTACGTGGCCGCGGTGCTCGACGCCGGCTTCCCGCTGGTCGCCCTCCTGCAGCTGGTGCGGGTCTATGGACAGGCCATGGCCCAGATCGCCGACGCGGAGGTGCGGCTGTTTCACCTCTACGTGCACGAGCCCCTGATGCGCTCGGGGGTCACCGGCGTGGAGACCGCCGAGCAGATGCACGCGATCTCTCGGGAGGTGCTGCCCCTGGCCGGGCCGGTGCTCGACCAGGTCCACCAGCGTTACCTGCAGCACTTCGTCGAGCAGGACGTGGTGGGCCACATGGAGGCTGCGCTGGAGGGCTCAGCGATTGACCTCGGCCGCATGCGGGTGGCCATCGCCTTTGCCGATCTGGCCGGCTACACCCGGCTGACCGAGGAGGAGGGAGATCTGACCGCGCTCGATGCCGTCGAGCGCTTCGTGGATGCGGTTGAGCTGACCCTCCCCGATGAGGCCCGGGTGATCAAGACGATCGGCGACGAGGCGATGATCGTGGGCTCCGACGCCGGGAAGCTGACTGACTGGGCGGTCGGCTTTCAGCGCCTGCAGACCGAGCGCCCGCGGCCGCGGATCGCGATCCACTACGGGGTGGCCGTGTATCGCGACGGCGATTACTACGGTCGTGAAGTCAACATCGCCTCCCGCGTGGCGGCGCGCTCAGCCGGCGGGGAGGTCCTGGTCACCCGCCCGGTGGTGGAGCAGGCCGGTTCCCATCTGGAGTTCGAGCGCATCGGTGAGGTGACCCTGAAGGGCTTCAGCGAGTCGACGGAGATCTTCCTGGCCCGGCAAGGCAAGGAAGCATGACGGCCGAGGAGCTGCGCCAGCTCGTGGTCGAGGAGGGGCTGCTGGGGGCCGGCCGGCCGGTGGTGGTGATGCTTTCCGGGGGGCGTGATTCCACCTGCCTGCTGGACGTCGCTGTGCGCATCGCCGGCGCGTCCGCGGTCAGTGCCGTGCACGCCAACTACGGCCTGCGGGCGGCCGCCGACGCCGATGAGCGCCATTGCGCCGAACTGTGCGAGCAGCTCGGAGTTCAGCTCGATGTGCGCCGGCCCGTGCGCGCGCCGGGCGGCAACCTCCAAGCCTGGGCGCGGGCCGAGCGCTACCGCGCGGCCGCGGAGCTGGCCATCGCGCGGGACGCCGACGTGGCCGCCGGCCACACCAGCTCTGACCAGGTCGAGACGATCCTCTACCGCCTCGCCTCGTCGCCCAGCCGCCGTGCGTTGCTGGGCATGCGGCCCCGGGACGGAGCTCTGATTCGTCCCCTGCTCTCATTCACGCGCGAGGACACCGGGGCCTACTGCGCAGAGAGCAGCCTGCGCTGGCGTGACGACGCATCCAACGAGTCGGCCGCCTTTGCTCGCAACCGGATCAGGCGCGAGCTCCTGCCCGCCTTGCAGCGCACCCACCCGGCCGCCCAGGAGAACATCCTCGCGCTGGCCGAGCTGCTGCGCGATGAGGGGGACGTGCTGGATGAGTTGGTCGAGGCCGAGCTCGGCGGAGGCCGGGAGATCGAGCTCACCCGCTTGCGGGAGCTGGCCCCGGCGCTGCGGCGGCTGATCGTGCAGCGGCTGGCCGATGAGGCCGCCGGTCAGCCCGCCGCCGGTGCGGCGCGCCGGGCCGAGG
>JALYZQ010000026.1 GCA_030948805.1 Actinomycetota bacterium
GCCGTGCGCGGTGACCTGGAGGCGGCGTGGACGCGCGGTGACCCGGCCCTGATCGAGCGCCTGGTGGCCAACCTGCTCGACAACGGGATCCGACACAATCGGCCTGGCGGCTATCTGGAGGTCGCCACCCGGTCCGCGGACAGTCACGTCGAGTTGCGAGTGCGAAACGGGGGGAAGCCAATCGCGCCGGAGCAGGCCGCGCAGCTCGTGGTGCCCTTCCACCGCCTGGATCGCTCCGGCGGTGGCTTCGGGCTAGGGCTGTCGATCGTTGCCTCGGTGGCCGCGGCCCACGGCGGCAGCGCCACGTTGACCGCCCCGGCCGAGGGCGGCCTGCAGGTACTCGTGTGCCTGCCCGAGCTCGGGGCCTCACCTGAGACCGCGGTGCGTCCGCGGGCACTGGTCTTCGGAGATCCTAAGGCTTCCCTTACGGAGAGCTGACGGGCGCGGCCCTACCCTGCGGGCATGTCGAGCTGGCGTCGCGGAAACGGAGGAGTCGGAAGGCCAGGCTGGGGCACCCCCGCGCCCTGCCGGGTCCAACGTCGCCTTGTGGCGCGAGCTGACTGCGACGAATGTGCGCCTCGTCGCGTGCGGGTGACAGAGTTCCCCGCAATCCGGGGTACCGGCGGCGGCCTGGGCTGTGACTCCCGCCCGGGCAGGCCCGCCGGACCTCGGAGCATTGATCGGCGCCGGCGCCCCTACTGACGCTGGCGGCGGCGACCGACACCGGCACACAGGGCGTAGATGCCGGCCGCCAGCAGAATGACCGCGCTGCTCGGGGGAAGCCCCGAGATCAGGTAGCTCAGGGCCAGGCCGCCCCACATAGCCCCCACGGCCAGCGCGCCGGACAGCCCCAGGGCCGCGTAAGGCCGGGCCGTGAGCGCCCTGGCGGCACCGGCCGGAGCGGCGATCAGCCCCAGGAGCAGCAGGGCGCCCACGGCCTGGGTGCTCTGCGCGCAGATCACGGCCAGCGCTGCGAGGAACCCGAGGCCGAGAAGGCGGACGGGGACCCCGCGCAGCGCGGCTGACTCTGGCTCCAGGGTGCTGAGCAGCAGCGGACGCGCGGCGGCTGTGACCAGCACCGTCACGGCCAAAGCAACCGCGGCCGCGGCGTAGGAGCCCGCGGTACCCAGGGAGTAGATAGAGCCGAACAGGGCGTTGGCGGTGGTGATGCCGCTGGCTCCCGATGTGCTGGTGGCCAGCAGCGCCAGCAGCAACGCGCCCACGCCCAGCACCCAGGCCAGGGTGGTCCCGATGACCACGTCGTCGGCCCGAGCCCTGGGCCCGAGCAGGCCCATCGCCCCAGCCACGGCCAGCGTGACCACGAACAGGCCCACGCGCTCATCGACGCCCAGCACGGCGGCGCCGATCGCGCCCACGAAGGCCACGTGACTGAGCGCGTCGCCCGCGAAGACCTGAGCGCGCAGCACGACCAGCCAGCCGATCGTTCCGCAGGCCACGGCCACGAAGGTGCCGGCCAGATAGGCATTGCGGACGAACTCGTGCGTGAACATCAGCGCCGCCAGACCCGGACGACCACGTACAGAGCGAAGGCCAGCGTGGTGATGAAGAAACCCGATGGGTAGATCGAGAAGTAGGCCAGTGCGAGTCCCAGCCAGACGATGGCCACGCCGAAGGCGATGCTCAGGACCAGGCCGGGTAATGGCGCATTGGTCAGGGCCTGGGCGCAGGCAGCGGGAGCGACGAGGAGGGCGAACACGAGCAGGGCGCCGGTGATCTGGCTGGTGGCGGCGATGGCCAGCGCGAGGACGATCACGAACACCGCCTCGATCGCCCCCACGGGCACGCCCGAGGCGCGGGCCAGCTCCCGATCCACGGTGGCGAACAGCAGCGGGCGACCGATCGTCGCCAGGGCGGCGATCGACGCGACGGCCACGGCCAACAGCACGAGCACCTCGGAGCTCGTGACGCCCAGGAAGGTCCCGAACAGCAGGGAGTCGGGCGAGCCGAGGAGCGACTGATTCAGCGACAGGAAGAGAAAGCCGGCGGCCAGTCCCACTGTCTGCACGGTCCCGATCATGGCCGACTGGTCGCCGTAGCTGTTATGGCGGCGACGCAGCAGGCCCGCGGCGGCCAGGCAGGCCACGTAGTAGCCCAGCGCCGCGGGGAGCCCGGCCAGCGAGGCACCGGCGGCGCCCGGAAACGCCATCACCGAGAGCGTGTGGGCGGCGAAGGCCTGCCGGCGCGCGACCACGTACCAGCCGACCGTCGCCGCCAGCACCGCGACGATCGTCCCCGCCATGAGCGCGTTGACCATGAACGGGAACTCGACGAGCTGGCGCAGGTCGGTGAGCAGATCGGGGCTGAGAACGGGGTTCACGAGATTGCCGGACGGTGGACTAGTGGCGGTGGCCGTGGTGGTGGGGGGCCTCGGGGTGCCCGACCACGACCAGACGCCCGTCGGTCGTGTGCAGCACCTCAACCGCCGCCCCGTAGAGGTCGCTGAGCAGCGGCGTGGTGATCACCTCGTCCACCGCACCGGCCAGAGCCCGTCCGCCGGCCAGGTAGACGACTCGGTCCAGGTAGCCGAGCAGGGGATTGACGTCATGGGCGACCAGCAACACGGACACGTTCTCGGCGTCGGCGATGCGACGGACCAGCCCTGCCATCGCGGCCTGGTTGGGGAGATCCAGGCTGTCCAGGGGCTCGTCGAGAATCAGTAGGCGGGGCCGGCGCACGAGCGCCGCGGCGATCAGCACCCGCTGCTGCTCTCCCCCCGAGAGCTCGCCGATCGGCCGTCTGGCGTAGGCCGCGGCGCCGACCAGCTCGAGCGTCTCACTAACGCGGGCCCGCTCCCTTCGCCGGCGCCTTCGGGCCCGCGGGGTCAGGGCCACGGGCAGACCCCAGCGTGTGCCGTCCAGCCCGAGCTGCACGAGGTCAACGCCGCGGATCCGCGTGCCCCGGTCATAGCTCTGGCGTTGCGGCAGGTAGCCGATGCGCCCCCGCGCCGCCGCCGGGGTACCGCCGAGCACGCGCACCTGGCCGTCGGCCAGCGGGACCAGCCCCAGAATGGCGCGCATCAGCGTCGACTTGCCGGCTCCGTTGGGGCCCAGCACGCCCACGAACTCACCGGGCGCGACGGTCAGCGACACCCGGTCCAGGACCGTCTGGCCGCCGAGCTCAATCGCGGCTTCATGCAGCTCGACGGTCGCGGTCATCTTCCTGTCGCGCGGTGTAGAGCGGCGGCCAATCGCCGTAGCTGGGCGATCTGCCACTGCTCGAAGCTGGCCGTGGGCGGGAACAGGGTCTCGGTAACGCTGACGATGGGGATGCCCTGGGCCCGGGCGAGCTGCTGGCAGCGCTGGATCTCCGGAGTCAGGTTCTGGGCGTTGACGACCCATACGGCGATGGCACGGGTCGTGATCTGGCGCTCAACGGCGGCCGTGTCCTGCGCGGTGAGCTCTGAGCCCTCGGCGGTCGCGCGCATGAAGGTCGGTGGGGTGATCAGGCGCAGGCCGAGGGCCGGGGCCAGGAGGGCGAAGATGCTCTCCGAGGCGCCTACCGCGACGCCGGCGTAGCGGCGGCGGATGCTGGTCAGGAGGCGGTCGTAGCCGGCCAGGGCGACCGAGGTGAATCGCCCCTGGCGACGGGCGTAGTAGCTGGAGTGGCGGGGATCGAGCCGTTGCAGCCGGCCGGTGATCGCCGCCGCGACCCGGCGCACGTCGCCCGGGTCATACCAGCGATGGGGGTTGTCCCCTGCTCTGAGGCCCAGCAGTGACCCGACGGTGAGGACCTGACGGCCGTCGGCGGGGTCCGCGGCCAGCAGCTTGGGCGCCCAGGGGTCGTAGCCCACGCCGTTGACGATGGCCAGCTGGGCGGTGGCCATGGTCCGGGCGTCAGCGGCCGTGGGCTCATAGGAGTGGGGGTCCTGGGCGGGACTGAAGACCAGGCTCTGCACCTGGGCGCGGGCTCCGCCCAGCTCACGCGCGATGGCACCCCAGAAGCTCTCCGCCGCCACCACCCGCACGCCGTGGGGCATGGCTGAGGCGGGCAGGGCGCCGCAGCCCGCCGTGGCCAGCGCGCCAAGCACCACGACAACGAGCGACCGCCGGAGCATGGTCCCAACCTACCAAACAAATGAGAATGAGTCTTATTCTCATTCTCACCTCCGCCGGCGCTAGGCTTGGCGGGTGACCATCGTTTGGAGCGATCATGTGTATGAGTCGCTACGGGCCGCGGGCCTGAAGCGGGGCGGTGCCCGGGACCGCGTGATCGACCTCCTGGCCGAGCAGTCCTGCGTGGTCAGCGCGCTGGACATCGAAGAGGCCCTGAGGGCCACCGGGCAGCCCACGGCACGAGCCAGCATCTACCGCACCCTGGACCTGCTCGTCGAGCACGGCCTGGTCGAGCGTGTGGACACCGGGGGCGGACGAGCCGCCTTTGAGCCGCTGCACCCGGGCGGCCACCATCACCATCTGGTCTGCGACCAGTGCGGACAGTTGCTGGCTTTCCACGACACCGGCCTGGAGCGGGCGATCGACAAGTTGTCTGACCGGCTTGGCGTGCGGGTGGAGAGCCACGACGTGTTGCTGCGCGGCGCCTGCGGCCGCTGCGACTGACCGCCGGGGGCTACCAGGCGTCGACGTTGGGGCGCACCTTGCCCGGCCGCTCCCACCAACCGGCGCCGGGATCCTCGAGCAGTGTCCTGATCCAGCGCCGGCTGTCGGCGGGATCGATCACGTCGTCGATCTCGAAGTAGGACGCCATGCTGACCCCGCGCCCACGCTCGTACGCCGCGGCCACCGCGGCCTCGAAGGCCTGCCGGCGCTGGTCGGGATCATCGATCGCCTCCAGCTCTCGGCGCATGCCCAGCCGGACCGCCCCCTCAAGCCCCATGGCTCCGAACTCCGAGGTCGGCCAGCCGACGGTGAACATCGGCGCTCTGAAGCCGCCCGCGGCCATCGCCTGCGCGCCCAGGCCATACCCCTTGCGCAGGATGATTGTGCCCACGGGAACCGAGAGGTTGGCCCCGGTGACGAACAGGCGGGAGAAATGGCGCACGGTGGCGGTGCGCTCGGCCTCAGGGCCGACCATGAAGCCCGGTGTGTCGCACAACAGCAGCAGCGGCAGCCCGAACGCGTCGCAGAGCTGCATGAAGCGGGCCGCCTTGTCAGCGCCGTCGGCGTCTATCGCCCCGCCGAGATGGCCGGGGTTGTTGGCGATCACGCCCAGCGGGCGACCCTCGACGCGGGCCAGCGCCGTGACCATGCCGGCGGCGAAGCCGCGGCGCAGCTCGAACGTCTCGTCGCACAGGGCCGCAATGACCGCCCGCACGTCGTACACGCGCTTGCGGTTGGCGGGGATCAGGTCGCGCAGCGCGGCCTGGTCGGGTGGCTCGGCCGCCGCCGGCGCGGCAGTCCGCGCGAAGAAGCTCAGATAGCGCTTGGCCGCCGCCACGGCCTCAGCGTCATCGGCCACCCGTAGATCGACTACGCCGTTGGCGTCCTGGACGTCGATCGGACCGACGTCGGCGGCCGGGACCACGCCCAGGCCACCGCCCTCGATCATCGCCGGGCCGCCCATCCCGATGCTGGAGTCCTCGGAGGCGATGACCACGTCGCAGCAGCCCAGCAGCGCGGCGTTGCCGGCAAAGCAGTAGCCCGAGGCGATCCCGACCAGGGGCACCGAGCCGCTGAGCTGGGCGAACAGGGCGAAGGCTCGGCAATCGAGCCCCGCGATGATGGGCATGTCAACGTCGCCGGGGCGTCCGCCCCCGCCCTCGGCGAACAGCACGACCGGCAACCGCCGGCGCTGGGCGAGCTCGAACAGCCGGTCCTTCTTGAGGTGGTTGCGCATGCCCTGGGTGCCGGCCAGGACGGTGTAGTCGTAGGACATGGCCACGCACGGCTCACCGGCCACGGCGCCCACGCCGCCGACCAGGCCGTCGGCCGGCGTGCGCTCAATCAGCTCGCGCTTTTCGCGCCGCTGCTCCTGGGCGGCGTACATGAGCGGTCCGTACTCGACCAGCGAGTCGACGTCCAGGAGGTCGTCGAGGTTCTCACGCGCCGTACGGCGACCGCGCTCGCGTCGTTTCTGGACCGCGTCGGGGCGGGCGTGATCGAGGCCGAGGCGGTGACGCTCCCGGACCTCGCCCAGGTCCTCGCGGGGGCCGGACGCGACGGATCGGGCCGCCTGAGATGGCGCCGGCGGGACGGCGCCATCGGCGTCCAGGACGGCCAGCAGCTGCCCCTCGGTGACGGCGTCGCCGACCGCGACCTCGAGCCGGGCCACCCTGGCGTCGGCACCGGCCACGAGCTCGTGCTCCATCTTCATGGCCTCGAGCACGATCACCGGCGCATCCGCCTTGACCGCCTCGTCGATGGTCCCCGGCACCGCGACCACGGTGGCGGCGAACGGCGCCCGCAGGTTCATCGTCCGCGAGTCTATTGAGCCATACTGCGGCGGAGATGAGTGAGGAGCCACAGCTGCTCTGGCAGCCCTCCGAGGATGTGGTGAAGCGGGCGACCGTGACTCGCCTGCGGCACTGGCTCAAGCGCACGCGCGGCCTCGAACTGGAGGACTACGACGCGCTGTGGCAATGGTCGGTGGATGACGTGGAGGGGTTCTGGACGGCGATCGCCGAGTTCTTCGAGCTGCGCTTCACCACGGCGCCCGGTCACATCCTGGCCGGGGCGCAGATGCCGGGTGTGAAGTGGTTCACCGGCGCGCAGCTGTCCTACGCCGAGCATGTCTTCCGGGGTAAGCGCGATGAGCAGGTGGCGCTGCGCCATGCCTCGGAGGTGCGCGAGCTCGGGGAGTGGACATGGGGCGAGCTGCGGGCACAGACGGCGCAGATCGCCGCCGGGTTGCGGACCGCGGGAGTCACGGAAGGCGACCGGGTGGTGGCCTACATGCCCAACATCCCCGAGACCGTGGCCGCCTTCCTGGCCTGCGCGTCATTGGGCGCGGTGTGGTCATCGGCGGCCCCGGAATTCGGTGCCCGCAGCGTCGTTGACCGCTTCGCCCAGATCGAGCCCAAGGTCCTGCTGGCCATCGACGGCTACCGCTACGGGGGCAAGGACTACGACCGCGGTGACACCGTGGCCGCGATCGCGCGGGAGATCCCCTCGCTGGAGAAGGTGGTGCGCCTGGGCTACCTGGACGGCAGCGGCTGGGAGGAGGGATTCCTGGCCGACGGGGAGCTCGAGTTCTCCCCGCTGGCCTTCGACCATCCCCTGTGGGTGCTCTACAGCTCCGGCACCACCGGGCTGCCCAAGCCGATCGTGCACAGCCAGGGCGGGATCCTGATCGAGCAGGTCAAGAAGATGAACCTCCACCTAGACGCCCAGGCGGGTGACCGGGTGTTCTGGTTTACGACCACCGGCTGGATGATGTGGAACTTCCTGGTCGGGGTGCTGTTGACCGAGGCCTCGATCGTCCTCTACGACGGCAACCCGGGCTACCCGTCGCTGGGAGCGCTGTGGGACCTGGCCGAGGAGGCGGGCATCACGACCTTCGGGACCAGTGCCGCCTACATCGCCTCGTGCATGAAGGAGGGGGTGGTCCCCGGGGAGGGGCGGGACCTGGGCGCGCTGCGGGCCGTGGGCTCCACCGGCTCGCCGCTTTCGCCCGAGGGCTTTGAATGGGTCTATGACCAGCTGGGCTCGGACACGTGGCTGTTCTCCACCTCCGGGGGCACCGATATGTGCACAGCCTTCGTGGGCGGGATCCCCGTGCTGCCCGTCTACCGCGGTGAGCTGCAGTGCCGCTGCCTGGGCTGCTGCGTGGAGGCCTGGGACCCGTCGGGCCAGCCGCTGATCGACGAGGTCGGTGAGCTGGTCATCACCAAGCCGATGCCGTCAATGCCGATCTTCTTCTGGGGGGACGAGGGCGGTGAGCGGCTGCGTGAGGCTTACTTCGATATGTACCCGGGCGTCTGGCGCCACGGCGACTGGATCAAGCTCACCTCTCGGGGCACGGCGGTGATCTACGGCCGCTCGGACTCGACCATCAACCGGGGCGGGGTGCGGATGGGCACCAGCGAGATCTACCGCGCCGTCCTGGACGTCGACGAGGTGGTCGACGCGCTGGTCGTCGACCTCCCCCGCCATGGCACCGACGGGTGGATGCCGCTGTTCGTGGTCCTGCGCGAGGACGCCGCGCTGGACGACGACCTGGCCGCCGAGATCCGACGCCGGGTCCGTGAGGACTGCTCTCCGCGCCATGTGCCCAATGAGATTCGCGCCATTGCGGAGGTGCCGCGGACGCTGTCGGGCAAGGTGCTCGAGGTGCCGGTCAAGCGGATCCTCACCGGGACCCCGGCCAGTGAGGCGGCTTCCCGCGAGTCACTGGCCAATCCCGAGGCGCTGGATTACTTCGTGGCTCTGGCCGGCGAAGAGTGACCAGCGCGCGGGGGAGCATGGCGGCAGGGAGGATTGGAAGAAAAGTTCGATCTTCGACGTTTTCTTCCAATCGGACCGCGGTCAGGAGGCCGGGCGCCTGGTTTGTGGGGGCCGATCAGCCTCTTACGGACTTCTTCCCTGACTCTGAAGGCCTTATCACCGTCGCACGCTGTACTGCTATTCGTACACGTCTGAGATAGCCGATTTGAAAGTGACGTAGAACATGAGCCGTTTAAGCCGATGGGCGCCGATTGTCGCTGGCGCGATTGCGGGGGGACTGATTGCGCTGGTCGTAGCCGGCGGGTCCGGTTCTAACCGCTCGACCATGACCACCACCACCACCGTCACGCGGCCGGCCCAGAAGGCCGCCTTGCCCGCCTCGTTCAGCCGGAGCGGCGCGATGACGATCAACCAGATCTACCGCGCGGCCAGTCCGGGCGTGGTCGACATCATCGTCACCTCGCAGAGCCCGGCCCTGGGCTTCTTCGGCGGCAACGGAAGCCAGAAGGCGGCCGGCGAGGGCGCGGGAGTCGTCTACAACAGCAGGGGCGACATCCTCACCGACGAGCACGTGGTGGCCAACCAGACCTCGGTCAAGGTCAACTTCCAAAACGGCAAGAGCTATCCGGCCACGGTGGTCGGCACCGATCCCTCGACCGACGTTGCCGTGATCCACGTCAACGCGCCCGCCTCCGAGCTGCATCCGGTTTCGCTGGCCGACTCCTCAACCGCCCAGGTCGGGGATCCGGTAGTGGCGATCGGGAGCCCGTTCAGCCAGCGTGAGACCACGACCCAGGGCATCGTTAGCCAGGTCGGCCGCGGGATCATAGCTCCCAACAACTACACGATCGCCAGCGCGATTCAGACCGACGCGGCGATCAATCCGGGCAACTCCGGGGGGCCGCTGCTGGACTCCGGCGGTCACGTGCTGGGGCTCAACGACCAGATCGAGACCAACAACTCCAACGCCCAGGGCCAAGGCTCGAGCTCGGGCGTGGGCTTTGCCATCCCCGCCAATACGGTGGCCCGGATCGCCAACTCGCTGATCGCCGGACACAAGGTCCGCCACGCCTTTGTCGGCGTCCACCTCGTCTCCAACTCAGTTGGCGGGGCGAAAGTCGCCGCCGTCGGGGCCGGGGACCCGGGTGCTCGGGCCGGGCTCAAGGTCCACGACCTGATCTCCGCCGTCAACGGACAGGCGATCACCACGACCGATCAGTTCATCGCCATCGTCGACCGCTTCAGCCCCGGGCAGGCGGTCACCATGACCGTGAAACGCGGCGGCCAGACGCTGCAGATCAAGGTCAAGCTCGGAGTGCGACCCTCGTCGGCGCCTTCCGGCGGCTAAGCCACTAAGCGACCCAGCGTCAGGCGCGCGCGGCCGTCGCCAGACGCCGGCGGCGGGCCGCGAGCGTCCTGGCCAGGGCGCCCGCGGAGAGCACCGTGATCAGCAGCGGCCCGGTGGCTCCCTGGCCGAAGCTCGCCCCCAGTTCGTAGGCCACGGCGCCGAAGGCTCCGGCGGCGGGCAGGGTGATGACCCATGCCGTGACGATGCTCCCGGCCACGCCCCAGCGCACCGCCGACAGCCGTTTGGCCGCGCCGGCGCCGATCACGCCTCCGGAGATGACGTGAGTGGAGGACAGCGGGTAGCCGAAGTGCGAGGAGAGCAGGAT
>JALYZQ010000038.1 GCA_030948805.1 Actinomycetota bacterium
GGGCCCAGGTGGCGTCACCGGGCTCGTACCCGGCCAGCACATCCAGCAGGGCCGCCGTATCGGCGACAGTGCGGGTCAGCACGCCGTCGGTGACCAGGTAGCTCTGCCCGGCGTCGGGCCCCACTGAGACCCGACCGCGCGCCGGCTTCAGGCCGACCAGTCCACAACACGCGGCGGGGATGCGGATCGAGCCTCCGCCGTCGTTGCCGTGGGCCACGGGGACCATGCCCGCCGCCACCGCAGCCGCCGAGCCGCCGCTGGAGCCACCGGGCGTGCGGTCAAGCGCCCATGGGTTGCGCGTGGGGCCGTGCCGGCGTGATTCGGTGGTGGGCAGGATGCCCATCTCAGGCAGCGCGGTCTTGCCGACGATCACGAATCCCGCCGCCTTGAGCCGCCGGACCGAGAAGGAGTCGTGGCGCGGGACGATGTCGGCGAACAGATCGCTGCCCATGGTCAGCGGCATCCCGGCCACCGGACGGTTGTCCTTGATCGCAATGGGAACGCCGGCGAAGGGCCGCGGGTCGCCGGGGCCGATCTGCTCGGCCTCGGCCAGCGCCGAGTCGTGAGCCACGTGGGTGAAGGCGTTGATCTCCGGGTCCAGCTCGTCGATCCGCCGCAGGCAGGCCTCCACCAGCTCTGAGGCGGTGCACTCGCCGGAGCGGACCCGCTCGGCGAGCTCCAGGGCGGGTTGGGAGAGCAGCTCAGACACGGCGCGCAAGCCTACCCGGATAGCCTCTAGGCCATACCTCGAGAATCGTCAGGAGCATCCAGATCGCATGAGCGCAACAGCTGAAGTCCAGTCGGGTCTCGAGGGCGTCGTCGCCTTCGCGACCGAGATCGCCGAGCCCGACCGCGAAGGCGGCGCGCTGCGCTACCGCGGCGTGGACATCGAAGAGCTGGTGGGAACAGTCCCCTTTGAGCAGGTGTGGGGACTGCTGGTGGACGGCACGCTGGAGCCCGGCCTGCCTCCCGCCGAGCCCCATCCGCTGATGGTGCACTCCGGCGATCCGCGGGTCGATGTGCAGTCCGCGCTGGCCATGCTCGGCCCCCAGTGGGGCTTTGGTCAGCTGATCGACATCACCGACCAGCAGGCCCGCGATGACCTGGCCCGAGCCTCGGTCATGGCGTTGTCCTTCGTGGCCCAGTCCGCGCGCGGGATCGGCCGGCCGCCGGTGCCCCAGCGCGAGGTCGACAAGGCCAAGTCGATTCCCGAGCGCTTCCTGATCCGCTGGCGCGGTGAGGCCGACCCCCGGCACGTGACGGCGATCGATGCCTACTGGAACTCGGCCGCCGAGCACGGCATGAACGCCTCCACCTTCACCGCCCGGGTGGTCGCCTCCACTGGCGCCGACGTGGCCGCGGCGCTGTCGGCGGCGGTCGGCGCGCTGTCGGGTCCGCTGCACGGCGGCGCCCCCTCCCGCGTGCTGAAGATGCTCGACGAGGTCGACGCCTCGGGCGACGCCGAGAGTTACGTCAAGGAGCTGCTGGACTCGGGGCAGCGGCTGATGGGCTTCGGCCATCGCGTCTACCGGGCCGAGGATCCCCGTGCGCGGGTGCTGCGCAAGACCGCGCATGAGATAAACGCTCCCCGCGTGGAGGTCGCCGAGGCGCTGGAGAAGGCCGCGCTGGCCGAGCTCAAGGCCCGCCGGCCCGACCGGGTGCTGGCCACCAACGTCGAGTTCTGGTCGGCGGTGGTGCTGGACTTCGCCGACGTTCCCCCGGCGCTGTTCACGCCCATGTTCACCTGCGCGCGCACGGCGGGCTGGTCGGCGCACGTCATGGAGCAAAAGCGCGAGGCCAAGCTGATCCGGCCGACGGCCAAGTATGTGGGCCCCGAGCCCCGGCCCCTGTCAGATCTGCAGTAGCGCCCCGGTGGGGTGAGTCAATCTGGTAACGCCAGACGTTACTCAGACAGTTCACCCCCGGCTAACCGCGATAGGGGCCGTCGAGGTACTGGGCCAGCATCCGGCTGGCGCAGAACATCGGGCCCAGGGTCTTCAGCGAGGCCCGCATGCGCTCAATCCAGCGCCCGGGCAGCCCGTCGCCGTCGCGATCATAGAAATCGGAGATCACCGGGCCGCCGAGCAGCTCGTGCAGCGCCGCCGTGTCGCGCTCGTCCTGGGCGTGCGCGTCGGAGTCCAGCTCGCCGGAGATCGCCCATCCGTTGTGGCCGTCGTAGGCCTCGGCCCACCAGCCGTCCAGGACGCTGAGCTGAAGGCCGCCGTTGAAGGCCGACTTCATGCCGCTGGTGCCGCTGGCCTCCAGCGGCGGACGAGGCAGGTTGAGCCACACATCGCAGCCCCGGACCAGCCAGGCCGCCGAGCTGAGGTCATAGTCGTCCAAGAACACGACCCGCTCACCGATGACCCGGGCGCCCTTGAGTCCGAACAGGCTCTGCAGGGCGCGCTTGGCCTCCTCGTCGCGGGGGTGGGCCTTGCCGGCCAGCACGACCTGGACAGGACGATCGCCCTCCAGCAGCGCCATCGTCCACTCGGGATCGCGGATCAGCAGATCAAGTCGCTTGTAGGTGGCCACCCGACGGGCGAAGCCGATCGTCAGCACCTCGGGGTCAAAGGAGCGCGCGGCCGCGTCCACGTAGCCCCGCAAGTCGCCCCGGGCCAGCCGGTCGGCGACGCTGCGCCGGCTCACGAACGACACCAGCTCGGCCCGCTGGCGCCCGCGCACCGCCCATAGCTCTTGCGCCGGGATCGCGTCGATCGCCTCCCACGTGCCCGGGTCGGCCGCGCGCCGGTCCCATCCCGGGCCCAGGTGACGGTCCAGCAGCTCGCGCATCGGCGCTCCGATCCAGCTCGGGATGTGGACGCCGTTGGTGACGTGGCCGATCGGCACCTCGTCGCGACCCGTGTCCGGCCACAGGCGGTTCCACATCTCACGGGCTACGTCGCCATGACGGCGGCTGACCGCGTTGGAGGCCCGGCTCAGGCGCAGAGCCGCCTGGGTGACCCCGAATGGGGCATGCGCATCGGAGGGGTCATCGCGGCCCAGGGCGGCCAGTTCGTCGGGCCGGCAGCCCAGCTCTGCGGCCAAGTGGCCCACCGTCGACTCGATCTGGTCGCTGGGATATGAGTCATTGCCGGCCGGTACGGGAGTGTGGGTGGTGAACACGGTGCGCGAGCGGGCGACGTCCAGGGCGCGCTGCACTCCCTCGCCGTTGTGGGTGCGGGCCAGCTCCAGCGGGGCCAGGGCGGCGTGGCCCTCATTGAGGTGGATGACCCGCGGCTCAAATCCCATCGCCCGCATGGCCCTGACCCCGCCGACGCCCAGCAGCGCGTACTGGGCCAGCCTGATCTGGCTGTCGCCGTCGTACAGGCGCCCGGTGATCCAGCGCTCCAGAGGCTGGTTCTCCGAGCACTCGGTGTCGAGCAGGAAGAGCGGCACGCGCCCCACCTCCACGCGCCAGATGCGGGCGGTGACGTCAGCCTCGCCGATCGGCACGCTGATGGTCAGCGGGGCACCGTCATCGGTGGTGACCAGCGCGGCCGGCAGGCGCTCTGGGTCGGTCTCGATCCAGTACTCGTGTTGCCATCCCGAGGCGTCGATGCGCTGGCGGAAGTAGCCCTTGCGGTACATGAGACCCACGGCGATCAGCGGCAGAGCCCGGTCGGAGGCCTCCTTGAGCAGGTCGCCGGCCAGCGCCCCAAGCCCTCCTGAGTAGACGGGCAGCGACACGTGGACGCCGTACTCCGAGCAGAGGAAGGCCACCGGATGGGCAGCGTCGCAGGGCGCGTCGAGTGGGGGGCGGGCCAGGTCGGCGGCCACCGCGGCCTGCGCCGCGGCCACAC
>JALYZQ010000041.1 GCA_030948805.1 Actinomycetota bacterium
AGCGTGGTCCCGCCAGCGCCTCGCGCAGCCGCCCGCAAGCGTGGCCGGCGAGCACGATCCCGCTTGCGCAGCGGCCACGGGTCGCGTGCCACAGGCAGCCCACCAAGGTGCGCAGCTCGACCCTCAGTTTTGGAGGCCGCCCTTTGCGCGCGTCGTAGAGTCGCGCCGTGCGCCCCAAGCGGTAGGCGGCCAGAGTCAGTGGTCGCAGGCGGGCGTCGGCCTCGGTGCGGCGGTGCTCCAGTCCGGCCGCGGCCAGGTAACGGACCCGGCCGCCCTGAGCGGCGTAGCGCCGCTGCCAGTCCTCCTCCTCGCCCCGCCCGTGGATGGTCTCATCGAACCGTCCCACCCGTTGCAGGGCTCCGCGCCGGATGGCCATGTTGGCGCTCCAGACCAGGCTCACGTCTCGGTCAACCGGCCCGCAATCCAGGTTGGTGATGGGGGGCGGCTCGCACCCGCAGGCCCGCGGGCCCCCGCCCTCGAGGACCGCGACGATCGGACCGCCGAACACCTCGTGCTCCGGCGCGGCGGCGACGCCTTGCAGCAGGGCGGCCAGCCAGCCCGACGGAGCCCGCACGTCGTCGTCGATGAGCACGACGGGGTCACCACGCGCCGCGTCGATACCGGCGTTTCGGGCGGCGTTGGCGCCGGGGGCCGGCGCCCGCAGCAGCCGAGCGGCATGGGCTCTGGCCATGGCGGCGGTGCCCGGGTCGTGTCCGTCGTCGACCACGATCAGCTCAGCGCCGGCGCTCGCGGCCTGGGGGGCCACTGAGGTCAGGGTGACGGCCAGATACTCCGGGCGGCCTCGGGTGGGGATGACGATCGACGCGCTCGGCACCGTCTGCATTGTGCCGGGCGCCGCTCCGGATGCTGTGGGTGCTAGCGGGACCGGCCGCGCCGGTGGGCGATCAGCTGGCGGCCGAAGTCACGGACGAAGCGGGGGTTGTAGCGGGTGTAGCGACGCCACAACCGTCGGGGCTCCTGCGCCAGCCGGTAGGCCCACTCCAGCCCTCTCTGCTGCATCCAGGCGGGCGCTTGGGGCACGAGGCCGGCGTGGAAGTCAAACGCCGCCCCCACCCCGATCAGGAGCGGCGCGTCCAGGGCCGCGCGCATCTGCGCCATCCATTTCTCCTGCTTGGGCACACCGATGCCCACCCACACCACATCGGGGCGGGCCGCATTGATCTCCCGGATCACCGCGGTGCGATCCTCGTCGTTGAGGGGACGATGAGGCGGTGAATGGCCTCCGACGATCTTGACGCCCGGGTAGCGCTGGCGCAGATTGAGCGCCAGCTGGACCAGGGCGCCCTGGTTGCGGCCCCCATACAGGTACAGGCGCTGACCCGAGCCGGCCGCCCGGGCACAGGCGCGGCCCATTAGCTCCGGGCCGTAGACGCGCGAGTCCAGGCGGTGCCCGAGCGAGTTCATGGCCCACACCAGCGGCTGGCCGTCGGGCACGTTGACCGAGGAGCCGTGCAGGGCCTGGCGCAGCTCTGGGTCCTCGAGCGCGGCCATCACTGTGTGGACGTTGCACACGCACACGTAGCCGCGATCCCCGGCAGCCACCATGGCGTCCATCCAATCCAGGGCGCCCTCGTAGTCAGTCAGGGCCAGCGCCGTGCCCAGCACGTCGATGGTCTGCGGGGGCGCCACGCCGGCGGCGGCTGGCTTGGACGGGCTGTGCGGACGCATCGACATAGCAACGGGGAATCGGCCTCGGAGTTACGCGGTTTCTTTAGGCGCAACTTCCTCGACGCCCTTGAACTATCTTCCCCGCAGTGAGCGGAGCCGATGTTTGCGCGGTGATCTACGGGGCGCACCCGGCATCGTTGGCCGCCGGGCTGGTGCGGGCGGTGAGCAGTCAGAGCATCGCTCCGGACCGAGTGCTGCGCGAGGCGGGCCTCTCGGCGGCGGTCGCCGCGGGCGCAGCTTGTCCAGCCACATGGCTGTGGCTGGTGCATGCGTCGAGCGTCCCGCGGCCGGACGCCCTGGCCCAGCTCCTGGACGCTGCTGACTCTCTCGGTGAGCCGGCGCCCCTGCTGCTTTCCAGCTGCGTGCTGGATGAGACGGGACAGCTGCGCAGGGACGCCATTCCGCGCCACGAGGTGTTTGAGAAGGAGCACTCGGTCCAGGCCATCGAGCACCGCCTGGTCCAGCTGCGGACCGCAAGTCACGGCTCGGTTCTGGTCGCGTCCCACGCCGTGGCCCGCGTCGCGCCTCCGCGGACTGGCCGGGGCGCCGGACTCGACATGCTCGAATGGTCGGCCCGGGTCCTGCGCCGCCCAACCGACACGGGGTATCTGGTCCCGGCAAGCGTGGTGGTCCGGACCGGAGGGCTTGCCGCCCACCCCGGGCGGGAGCTCACGGGCAGAGCCCGCCTCCTCTTGGGGGAAGCCTGGAGGCCGACCGAGAAGCTATGGGAGGCCCTTCAGCTCGGCCTGGCCGCCGCCGAGGTGCTGCGGTCAGGGATGGGACGGTGTGGGAGCGCCGGCCTTGAGCCCGTCACGCAGCCCACGGAGGATGATGGGCAGGACCGAAACCGCGAAGCGGTTCGCGTTTAGGTAGGCCCCCACGCTCATGATCAAGCTGAACAGCAGCGACGGCTTCTCGCTGGCCCGCCACGCGGGACTTCGCAGCATGTACAGAGTGTTGCGGACGTGGAAGTAGAAGCGGTCGTCGCTGGTGGTGATCGCGGTGTAGGGCCGCTCGGTCTTGTGCACGGCGACGCTGGCTGGGACCAGATACCCGCGCTCGTGGCGCAGGATGCGCGCCGTGTACTCGATGTCATCGCCCCACAGGAAATACCGGCGCAGGGGCAACCCATGCCGGTCGAGGGCGTACCGGTGGACCAGCAACGAGACGAACGTCGCGGTGCGCAGCGGCATCAGACCGAGCTGGCTGGCCTCGATCACCCGCGCCGTGCTCTCGCGCTCGAAGGCGACGTAGTTCATCGGGTGAAGCCGGCCGTCGGTCCAGATCACCTTGCTGGCCAGCAGCGCCGGCGTCGGTCCTGGGCAGGCGGGAGCCGCGGTGAGCAGAGTCTGCAGACACTCGGGCTCGGGGAGCGTGTCGTCGTCCAGCAGCCACACCCAGTCAAAGCCGGCATCGTGGGCGTGGCGCAGGCCGTAGTGAAACCCCCCGGCGCCGCCGCCGTTGCGCTCCAGCCGGAGCGTCTCGATGTCCGGATAGCTGTTGGTCAGCAGCTCGGCCGTCCCGTCAGCACTGGCGTTGTCGACGACCAGCACGTGGTCAGCGGGCCGGGTCTGGCCGGCCAGAGCGGCCAGGCACTGGGTGAGCATGTGACGGCGGTTGTGGGTGACCACGAGGGCGCAGACCTTCATCGGCCGAGCGTAATGCGCCGGAGCCGGCGCCGGTAGGAACGCGGTGCCGCCGATCAGTCCCCAGACCGATCACGGGACCAGCGTCTGGG
>JALYZQ010000247.1 GCA_030948805.1 Actinomycetota bacterium
CCCTTGGTCTACGTGCCGAACAGCGCAAGCAACACCCTCGACGTCATTGATCCCTCGTCGTACAAGGTCATCGCCCACTACCGCGTCGGGCAGCTGCCACAGCACGTCACGCCGTCCTGGGACCTCAAGACCCTGTACGTGGACAACGACGTCGGCAACACACTGACGCCGGTCAATCCCCGCACCGGCCGCCCCGGGCGCCCGATCCCCGTTATCGACCCCTACAACCTGTACTTCACCCCAGACGGCCGGAGCGCGATCGTGGTCGCGGAGCGCCTCCAGCGGCTGGACTTCCGCAACCCGGCGACGATGAAACTGGTCCACTCACTGTCGGTGCCGCAGTGTGCCGGCGTCGATCACATGGACTTCTCGGCCGACGGGCGCTATCTCTATGCCAGCTGTGAATTCGCCAGTCGGATGATCGAGGTCGACCTGCGGACCCGGAGCGTGATCCGGACGTTGTACCTGGACCATGGGAGAGCCAGTCCCCAGGACGTCAAGCTCTCCCCCGACGGGCGCACGCTGTACTCCGCGGACCAGACCAGCGGGGGGGTGTGGGAGATCAACCCCGAAACGTTCCGGGTGACGGGCTTTCTGAACACCGGAGCGGGCGCCCATGGGCTGTATCCGTCGCGCGATGACCGCTTCCTCTATGTCTCAAACCGGCAAGCCGGCACGGTTTCGGTGGTCAGCTTCAAGACCAAGCGCGTGGTCAGGCGATGGCAGTTGCCGCTGCCGGCCAGCCCCGACATGGGCGGCGTCTCGGCCGATGGCAAGACCCTGTGGCTCAGCGGCCGCTATGACTCCGTTGTGTACGCCATCGACACGCGCACCGGGCACCTGCGCGCCGCCATTGCGGTCGGTCAGGGTCCCCATGGCCTGTGCGTCTGGCCTCAGCCCGGGAGCTACTCGCTGGGGCACACAGGCATCCTGCGCTGAGCCTCCGCTCTGGGCCGCCCAGGCGCCGCTACTCGATCAGAGAGCGGCCGGTCATCTCGGCCGGCACGGCCATGCCCAGGATGTCCAGCACGGTGGGGGCGACGTCAGCCAGGACGCCGCCCGAGCGCAGAGACAGCCCGGGCACGGTCACGATCACCGGCACGGGGTTGAGTGAATGCGCGGTACTGGGGCTCCCGTCGGGCTCGAGCATGTGATCGGCGTTGCCGTGATCGGCGGTGATCAGGCAGGCGCCCCCGGAGGCGTGAACGGCGGCCACCACGTCCCCCAGGCAGCGGTCGACTGTCTGCACCGCCTCCACCGCCGCCGCTATCACCCCCGTGTGACCGACCATGTCGGCGTTGGCGAAGTTGATGATCCCGAAGCGGGGAGGCGACTCCGCCCATGCCGACACGAACGCCTGCGCGGCCTCCGGCGCGCTCATGGCCGGCTTGTGGTCGTAGGTGGGGACATCGCGCGGTGAGGCGACCAGCTCCCGGCGCTCTCCCTCGTAGGCCGTCTCCTCCCCGCCGTTGAAGAAATAGGTCACGTGCGGGTACTTCTCAGTCTCGGCCACGTGCAGCTGAGATCCGCCGGCGGCCGCGATCACCGCCGGCAGCGTAGTGGCCGGGTGCTCGGGGGCAAAGGCGACGGGGTAGGGCCAGCCCTCCTCGTACTCGGTCATTGTCGCGTAGCGCTCGACAGGCTCAGCGCCCCCCCGGTCGACCTCGGTGAAGGAAGGATCGGCCAGCGCCTGGCTGATCTCGCGCATCCGGTCGGGACGGAAGTTGAGCCCGATCACCGAGTCGCCCGGCCGGATCAGACCCTCCTGGCCCACTTTCACCGCCGTGATGAACTCATCGGTCTCCTCGCGCTCGTAGGCCTGGGTGGCGGCCTCGGCGCCCGACTGCGCCGAGTGCTCCGCCCGGCCGTGGACCAGCAGGTCGTAGGCGATCTGAACGCGGTCCCAGCGCTGGTCACGGTCCATCGCGTAGTACCGGCCGACGATTGAGCCGATCCGCCCCGCCCCGGCCTCGGCCATCCAGCCCTCCGCCTCCTCCAGGTAGCCGGCGCCGGACTTGGGCGCGGTGTCCCGCCCGTCGGTGAAGGCGTGCACGACCAGATCGGGCACGTCCAGCTCGGCGGCCAGGCCGATCAGCGCGCGCAGATGCGCCAGGCTTGAATGCACCCCGCCGCCGGAGACGAGACCGATGATGTGGACGCGGGGAGATCCGCTGAGCGCGTCCCGGAGCACCGAGTTGGCGGTGAACTCCCCATCCGCGGCGGCGGCGTCGATCCGGGTCAGGTCCTGCGCGACCACGCTGCCGGCACCTAGGTTGAGGTGCCCCACCTCGGAATTGCCCATCTGCCCCTCGGGTAGCCCCACGGCCCGCCCGCAGGCGGTCAGCGTGGTCGTCGAGCCCTCGGACCACAAGCCGTCGAACACGGGGGTGTCGGCCAGCGCGACCGCGTTGCCGGGTCCCGGATCGGCCAGGCCCCAGCCGTCGAGCACGATCAGGGCCGCCTGGGGCGCGGGCAGCGAAGCCTGACCCGAACCCATGCTCACTCCGCAGGCACTCGGGATCAGCCTGCGGCCACGACAATCGCCGCGAAGGACTCGGCGTCCAGGCTGGCCCCGCCGACCAGCGCGCCATCCACGTCGGGGAGGGAGAGCAGCTCCTGCGCGTTGTCAGCCTTGACGCTGCCGCCGTAGAGAATGCGGGTGCGCTGCGCCTGCTCGGTGCAGCGGTCGGCGACCAGGGCGCGGATGAAGGCGATCGCCTCCTGAGCTTGATCGGGCGTTGCGGTCTGGCCCGAGCCGATCGCCCAGATCGGCTCATAGGCAATCACGATCTCCCCCAGGTCGTCGGTCTCGATCCGGGCCAGATCCTCCTGGATCTGATGACGGAGCTTGCGCTCGGTGTCGCCCCGGTCACGCTCCTCCTCGGTCTCCCCCACGCACAGGATCGGCCCCAGCCCGGCGGCCAGGGCAGCGGGCATCTTGAGCGCCAACGCCCGATCAGTTTCGCCGAACATCTCCCGGCGTTCGGAGTGGCCGAGCACGATGCCCTGAACGCCGAGCTCGGTCAGCATGGGAGCTGAGACCTCCCCGGTGAACGCTCCGTCGGAAGCTTGGTGCATGTTCTGGGCGTAGACGGCGACCCGCGAGCCTCGCGTAGAGTCGACCATGGCCTGCAGGGCGGTGAAGGGCGGGCAGATGGCCACGTCGACCCGCTCCACCGAGGACACGCGCGGCAGCAGCGCTCCGATGAACTCCTCGGCTTCCTGCACAGTCTTGTTGAGCTTCCAGTTTCCGGCTATGAGGGGTGTCCGGACCGGGCTCACGCCAGCACCTGCACTCCGGGAAGCTGCCGACCCTCGATCATCTCCAGGGCGGCCCCGCCGCCGGTCGAGAGATGGGTCACCTGGTCGCCGAGTCCGAACTGGACCAGAGCCGCGGCCGAGTCGCCTCCGCCCACCACCGTCACCCCGGGAGCGGCGGCCACGGCCTGGGCAACCGCCCGAGTGCCGGCGCTGAACGGCTCGAGCTCAAAGGCCCCCATCGGGCCGTTCCAGAACACCGTGCTCGCGGTGAGGATGACCTGGGCGTAGGCGCCAGCGGTACGAGGTCCGATGTCCAGCCCCATCAGCCCCTGGGGAACGTCGACGCCGTCCAGCGGTTGGGGCTCGGCGTCGGCGCCGAAGTGGTCGGCCAGCACGAGGTCGCTGGGCAGCGCCAGCGTGGCGCGCGCCCCCGACGTCGCTGCGATCGCCTTCCGGGCCGCCTCGATGTCGTCGGCAGCGCACAGCGAGTCACCCACGTCGTGGCCCTGGGCGGCCAGGAAGGCAAAGCACATGGCGCCTCCGATGAGCAGCGTGTCGGCCGTCTTCAGAAACGATTCGATGACCCCGATCTTGTCACTGACCTTGGCGCCCCCCAACACCGCCACCAGTGGCCGGGAGGGGTTGTGCAGCAGCTCGGTCAGGGTCTTGACCTCACGTTCCAGCAGCAGGCCGGCGGCGTGGGCAGAGATCAGCCGGGCCGCGCCCTCGGTCGAAGCGTGGGCCCGATGGGCGGCGCCAAAGGCGTCATCGACGTAGACATCGGCCAGCGCCGCCAGCGCGGCGGCCAGCTCGGGGTCGTTGTCGGTCTCCCCGGGCTCGAAGCGGATGTTCTCCAGCAGCATCACGTCTCCGCGGCCCAAGCCCTCGACCAGCTGCTTGACCTCGGTCCCCAAGCCCGAGGAAGCCAGCTTAACCTCAGCGCCCAACAGCGTCTGTAGCCGCTGGGCCACGGGCGCCAGTGACAGCTCGGGATCAATGCCCTTGGGACGGCCCAGGTGACTGACCAGGATCAAAGCCGCGCCCCGGCGCCGCAGCGCCTCGATCGTCGGCAGCGCAGCGCGGATTCGCGTGTCGTCGCTGACTTGCCCGTCGTGCACGGGGACGTTGAAGTCGACCCGGACGAGAGCCCGCTTGCCCTCTAGCTCGCCGAGGTCCTCGAGCGTCTTCACAACAGGCGCTGGACGAGGTCCGACACCCGGTTGGAGTAGCCCCATTCGTTGTCGTACCAGGCCACCACCTTGACCATCGTTGCATCCATGACCACGGTCAGCTGGGAGTCGACGATCGAGGAGGCGGGGTTCTTGATGATGTCCGAGGAGACGATCGGATCCTCGGTGTAGACCATCAACCCCTTCAGCGGTCCGCTCTCGGCGGCCGCCCGGAGCGCCGCGTTTACTTCCTCGACGCTGGTCTCGCGCTGGGCTTCGACGGTGAGGTCGACGACGCTTCCGGTGGGCAGCGGCGCTCGGACGGCGAAGCCGTGCAGCTTGCCGTTGAGCTCGGGGATCACGGCTCCGATCGCCTTGGCCGCGCCGGTCGAGGCGGGGATCAGGTTGACCGCGGCCGCGCGGGCACGGCGCAGGTCCTTGTGGGGCATGTCCTGTAGACGCTGGTCGGCGGTGTAGGCGTGGATGGTGGTCATCAGCCCATGCTTGATGCCCACCGTGTCGTGCAGCACCTTGGCCACCGGGGCCAGGCAGTTGGTCGTACAGGAGGCGTTGGAGATGACCTGGTGAGACTCCCGGTCATAGACCTGGTCGAAGTTGACGCCCAGCGCCACGGTGACGTCGGGGTTGGTGGCCGGAGCCGAGATGACGACCTTCTTGGCCCCGGCGTCAATGTGCTTGGCGGCGTTCTCGCGGTCGGTGAACAGTCCCGTGGACTCGATCACCACGTCGGCGCGCAGCTCTCCCCACGGCAGTGCGGCGGGATCGCGCTCGGCCAGCACCCGAATCTCGTGGCCGTCGACCGACAGGCCGGAATCGGTGGCCCGCACCTCCCCGGGAAAGGGCCCGTAGGTGGAGTCGTACTTGAGCAGGTGGGCGATCGTCTTGGGATCGACGAGATCGTTGACCGCCAGCCAGTCGATGTCCGCCCCGCGCTCATGGGCTGCCCGGAAGACGTTGCGGCCGATCCGCCCGAAGCCGTTGATGCCAACCCGTACCGCCATCCGCACTGCCTCCAGTCGTGTGCCTACATGCTCCGCCCAAGCCGGCCCCCCGGTGTCTGCCGGCCAGCTCGAGGACAGGCTATCTCAGTGGCCTCCACGGCTGGGCTGCACCTCGGTCTGCCCCGCGGAGGGCGGCTGAACCTCGGTCTGCACCGCGCGGGGCGCGGGCTAGCGCCGTGAGACGACTTCTACGCGCAGCCCGTCGGGATCGCGCAGGTAACCCGCGTAGTAGCGGCGGCCGTAACGTGGGCGCTGGCCTGGGACACCGTCGTCGCTGCCGCCGCCGGCCACCCCGGCCGCGTGGGCGGCGTCGACCGCCACCTTGCCGCTGGCCTGCAGAGCCAGGTGGCCGTAGCCCGGCCCGGCAGGGCGCCCGCGGACCACGAACCAGACCAGCGGGCCGTTGATCCCGTAGGCCACCGCCTGCGCGGACTGGTGAAGGCGCCGCGCGCCCAGCGCGTGGAAGACCGCATCGTAGAAACGAGCCGTGCACGCTAGATCGATGACCTCGAAGCCGACGTGATCGATCACGACGGCCTGGTCACGTCGCGGTGCAGGACCTCGACCAATAGACCCTCGGCGTCGGCGTAGCGGGTCGCCAGATGCTCGGCAATGGCCACCGAGCGGTGACGGCCACCCGTGCAGCCGATCGCCACCACTAGGTGGCGCTTGCCCTCGGCCAGGTACTGGGGCAGCAGGTAGTCGATCAGTGGATGCAGCTGGTCATAGAAGCGATCGAGCTCTCCCTCGGCGTTGATGAATTCCACCACGGGGAGGTCACGGCCAGTGAGCAGACGAAGGTCGGGCTCGTAGTGAGGATTGGGCAAAAAGCGCACGTCGAGCATCAGATCGGCGTCCCGGCTGGGTCCGTACTTGAAGCCAAAGCTCTGGAAGGTGACCGCCAGCCGACCCGGGGTCCGGCTGGTCAGCAGCTCGTCGGCGAGCCGGCGGCGCAGCATCGCCGCCGTCAGCTCGCCGGTGTCGATGACCACATCGGCGCGTTCGCGCAGCGGGGCCAGCAGCTGGCGCTCTCGGGCGATCCCGTCGACCACGCTGCCGCGCGGGGCGAGGGGATGGCGCCGACGAGTCTCTTTGTAGCGCGTCAGCAACGTCTGCTCATCGGCCTCCAGAAACAGCACCCGGTGGCGTAGGCCGCTGGCGCGCAGATCGTCAAGCATCTCGACCAGCCCCTCGAAGTAGCTTCCCCCACGCACGTCGGAGACCACGGCGGCGTTGGCGACCTTGGAGCCGGCGTGCATGAACAGCTCGACCAGCGAGCGGATCATCTCCGAGGGCAGGTTGTCCACGCAGAAGTACCCCTCGTCCTCGAAGGCCGCCATGGCGGTCGACTTACCTGCACCCGAGAACCCGCTGATCACGACCAGATCGGTGAGGGCGGAGGCTTCCATCTCAGACAAGTCTGATCCTACGCGCGGACAGGCCAGCCCCGCCACTACGCGGCGCCCGTGACCCTCAAACGGCAGGTGTGCCACCATGGCGCGGGTGCTCGGCCGCCGCGCCCGTATCGCCCTGGGGGCGGCTCTGGTTCTGCTCGTGCCGGGACTCGCATCCACCGGCTCTGCGCCGGCTGCGGGGGACACCATCGCCGCCACGGTCGTCTCAACCCAGGTCGGTCAGCCCATGCCCGCAAGCTTTATCGGCGAGTCCTTCGAGTACCGGGCAATCCACCAGTACACCGGCCGCGACCCGCGGGCTGTGGACCCGGTGCTCCTGGCTCTGGTCCAAGGTCTCGTCCCCGGCCAGCGGCCGGTGGTTCGGATCGGCGGAGACAGCGCCGACGGCACGTGGTGGCCGATCCGCGGCAAGCTGGCGCCTGGAGGCGTCTACTACGCGCTGACGCCGGGCTGGCTGCGCACCACGCACGCGTTCGCGGCCGACCTGGGAGCCAAGCTGATCCTCGGCGTCAATCTGGAGGCCGGTCGCCCCGCGATCGCGGCGGCCGAGGGCCGCTCGCTGCTGGCCGGTATTGGCCGGCGTTACATCCAGGCCGTGGAGATCGGCAACGAGCCCGACCTGTACGGCGTGTTTCCCTGGTACCGGGACCGGCGCGGCCACCTGCATCGGGGCCGCGGGCGTCACTATGGCCTGCGCGACTACGAGAAGGAGTTCAAGCACTGGCGCCGGGTCCTGCCCCGGCTGCCCGTGGCCGGTCCCGTGGCCTCGGGACCCTCGTTCATGCGGCATCTAGGCCGGTTCATCTCTTCCGAGCGCCGGCTCAAGCTGGTCACCTACCACCGCTATCCGCTGCGGGCCTGCATCAAGACGGCCGCATCGCCCGCCTTTCCGACAATCCCCAACCTCCTGGCCGACAGGTCCTCCGCTGGCCTGGCCAGCGGGGTGGCGCCATTCGTCCGGGTCGCCGACCGCCATCGGCTGCCGCTGCGCCTGACCGAGCTCAACTCGGCCTCCTGCGAGGGGGCGGCTGGTGTCAGCGACACCTTCGCCTCCGCGCTGTGGGCGCTTGACACCCTGTTCGGGATGGCCAGCGCCGGGGTCGACGGGGTCAATTTCCACATGCTCCCGGGCTCGCACTACGAGCTGTTCAGCCCCTCCCGGACATCGTCGGGAGGCTGGCAGGCCTTCGTGCACCCTGAGTATTACGGGCTGCTGGCCTTCAGCCAGGCTTTCCCCCCCGGGGCGCGGCGGTTGCGTGTCAGCGCGCCGGATGGCTCGGTGAAGGTCTGGGCCACACAGGACCCGGGCGGGACCGTCCGCGTCACATTGATCAACAAGGATCTGACCAACGCTCACAGTGTCCGCCTCCAGATCCCCGGCCCCCCGCGCCCGGCGTCGCTGACGACCCTGCGCGCGGCCAGCGCCAGCTCAACCTCCGGCGTCACGCTGGGCGGCCAGAGCTTCGGGTCGCAGACCAGCACGGGCAAGCTGGGACCCCAGCACAGCACTCCGTTGGCCCCGCCCCGCGGAGGGGGCTACTCGATCCAGCTCCCGGCGGCCAGCGCGGCTGTGGTCACCGCGACTCAGTCCGCGGGCAGCAGCGCCCTGGCGCGCCACCGTTGAGCCGGGCGGTTTCAGACCCCGGTCTTGTGCAGCTCGCGGTAAACGTCGCGGGCCAGCTTGCCGGGAACGCCGGGGACTGACTCGAGCTCCTCCCGAGATGCCGAAAGGATCGCGTCCGGGGAGCCGAAGTGGGCCAGCAGCGCCCGCTTGCGGGCCGGCCCGACTCCAGGCAGATCGTCCAGCACCGAGGCTGTCATCGCCCGGTCGCGACGGATGCGGTGGTGGGTTATGGCAAAGCGGTGGGCCTCGTCACGCACCCGCTGCAGCAGCTGCAGCGCCGGCGTGTCGTGAGCCAGCAGCAGAGGCGCTTCCCGTCCTGGGATGAACACCTCCTCGATCCGCTTGGCCAGGGAGATCACCACCACGCCGCGGTCGCGGAAGCCCTGGAGCGCGCGCAGACCGGCTGAAAGCTGCCCCTTGCCGCCGTCGATCACCACGAGGTTGGGGAGTGCGGCAAAGCTCGGGTCGTAGTCCTTGTCGTGCGGGGAGACGTCACGTTGCTGCTCCCAGCGGGCCATGCGGCGGCCCAGGATCTCCTCCATGGCCGCGAAATCGTCGGGGCCGTCGCCGTTGCCGTCGCCAGTCGTGGAGACCTTGAAACGCCGGTAGTCGGACTTCTTGGGCGCTCCGCCCTCGAACACCGCCATCGAGGCCACCGTGTTGGTCCCCATCAGCGTGCTGATGTCAAAGCATTCCACGCGCAGGGGAACCGTGTCCAGGCCCAGCGCCTGCTGCAGGCCGTCCAGGGCCTCGACGCGCTGCTGGCGGCGGCGCTCGGAACGCAGCTTTTCCTGGTCGATGGCCAGACGGGCATTGCGCTCAGCCAACTCGAGGATGCGGCGCTTGTCCCCGCGCTCGGCGGCCCGGATCTCCACCGTGCCGCCGCGACGAGCGCTGAGCGCGTCGGCTAGCGCGGGAGCCGGGGTGGGTGGGGAGCCCAGTTCTCGCTGAACGACCAGAAGCGGCGGCACCGACATGGCGCTGGCGTAGTACTGCAGGATGAAGGCCTCGACCACGGCGGGTAGGTCCTCCCCGGCGGCGTTGTCGAGGTAGAAGCTCTGGCGGTCAGAGAGGACCCCGTCCCGGACCTGGAAGACCTGCGCGTTGGCTTCCCCGTCGGACACGGCGACGGCGATCGCGTCCAGGGAGCCGGCCCCCTCGTGGGCGACACGCTGGCGCTCCAGCAGGGAGCGGATGGAGCGCAGCCGGTTGCGCTCGCGGGCAGCATCCTCGAAGCGCTGCTCGGCCGAGGCCAAGCGCATCTCGAATTCCAGCGAGCGCTCGATCTCCTTGTAGCGCCCGGACAGGAAGTCGATCACGCCGTCGATCGACTTGCGGTACTGCCCGGAGTCGACATAGCCCACGCAGGGCGCCTCACAGCGCTTGATGTAGTAGTCCAGGCATGGTGATCCGCTGCGCCGCCCCGGCTCGCGCCCCTCGCAGGAGCGAAACATGAACACCTTGCCCAGCACCTCGAGCGTGGACCGCACCCGCTTGGCGTTGCTGTAGGGCCCGAAGTAGGCCCGGTCACGGCGGTGGCGCTCACGCGTGAAGTACACACGGGGAAACTCCTCGTCGAGCGAGATCGCGATATAGGGATAAGACTTGTCATCGCGTAGGCGAATGTTCAGCCGCGGCTGGTACTGCTTGATGAAGTTCTGCTCAACCAGCAGCGCCTCGGACTCCGTGTGCACGACCAGCGACTCGATCTGGTCGATCATCGCCAGGATCTCTCGGCCGGCCCGCGTGCTCGGGTTGGAGAAGTGCGAGGCCACGCGCTTGCGGATCGACTTGGCCTTGCCGACGTACAGGACCTTGGCCCCCCGGTCGCGGAACAGGTAGACGCCGGGCTCGTCGGGAAGCTCACGGCGCCGGTCGGCGGGATAGCGCGACATAGTGTCTAAACGATAGGAACGCCGCGCGCTCGGCGAGGCTCGAACAGTGGGGAGGATCAGTCGGCTGTGAATGAGACGAGCACGCCGATCGCCCCCAGCCCCAAGCCGACCAGCGCCACCACCTCCCCAGCAGCCGACGTCGGATGATCAGGCGTGTAGCCCGGCGGGCTCAGGCTGGGGTCGTACAAGTCCGCGCCGTCGGTGGGCGGGCTCCCCAGCGCGTGGATGACGAAGGCCAGGGCCACGGCCACCCCCAGCAGCACAGCCACGCGGCCGGGGGGTGTGCCCCGCAGCGCCACGGCGAGAAGCCCGACGGCCAGCCCGGCGAGCAGGACGTCGACCACCGAGTAGACCTGCCAGGCGGTGGGATCTTGCGCAGCCCCCTGGAGAACCGCGTGATGGGCATAGCGGGCCGCGAACCCGCGTGAGAACTGATGGCTCCAGGCCAGAAACAGCGACGACCCGAGAATCACCGCCCCGAGGAGCATCAACCAGTCAGCGACAGCCTCTCGTGCAGCCTTGCTCACGGCGGCGGGAGTGTACGTCGCGGCAGGAATCGGGTGGGTCGGTGTCAGTACTTGCGCGCCGCCCAGAAGACGGCAAAGAGCACGTAGGCCGAGACGCCGATGAGCACCAACCAGGCCACCTGGCCCAAGCTGGTGGTCCACAGACGTCCGGTGGCCGTCAGGGTGACGGTCAGTGCGGCGGCGGCCGCGTAGAGCGCGACCCGGCGTGAGTCTCCGAGCGAGTAGAGGGCCACCCGATGCTGTCGGTAGAGCACTGTGGCCAGCCAGAACAGCGTGGCCAGAAAGGCCAGTGAAACCGCCTGGATGACCACCTGCGCGGCCGACCCCCCTCCGGGAACGAAGGCCACGACGGCGGCGATCAGGACCACGATCAGCACGTTGCGTGCGGTGGCGTTCACGCTCATGGCCACAGAGGGTACGCCCGCCCGCCGTCGGGGGCTTGCCGAGCCGACCCGCGGCACTAGGCCGAGCCGGCCATCTGCTCCCAGCGCGCGTACAGGTCGGCCACGACGCGGCGTGCCTGCTCATGGCGATCGCTGGAGCGGGCGCTGGCCTCCGGGGTAGTCCAGGCGGCGGGGTCGCCCAGCTCATCCTCGATTACGCGCAGCGCAGCTTCAGCGGCCTCGATCTGCTCCTCCAGCGAGCCCGCGGACTCCCTGACCGTACGGCCCGCAGGCGGGGTGCGCTTGCGACCGGGCTCCGGGCCTGACCTTCGCGGCGGCGCTGTGACCGCCTCCGATCGGCGCAACGGCGGCGGTGCCTTGGCCCTCTCCTCGCGAATGCGCAGATACTCCGGCCAGCCGCCCACGTAGCTGTGAAGCTGGCGGTCCTCCAAGGCCACCGTGCGGGTCCCGACCGCGTCCAGCAGTGCCCGATCGTGGGACACGAGCAGCAGCGAGCCCGGGAATGCCCCGAGCGCGGCCTCCAGGGCCTCGCGACTCTCCAGGTCGAGGTGGTTGGTCGGCTCGTCGAGGATCAGTACGTTGGCGCCGGAATGGACCAGGATGGCCAGCGAGAGGCGTCGCCGCTCGCCCCCCGATAGCCCGTCAAGAGGCTTGTCGGCGTCCTGTCCGGAGAACAGAAACCCGCCCAGTAACGCGCGAGCCTTGCCCGGGGTGAGCCCCGTGGCGTGCTGGGTGGCCTCCACCACCGTGCGAGGGTTGCCGGCCTCGCTCAGCTCCTCGGCGTGCTGGGACAGGTAACCGAGCTTGACGTTGTGTCCGGTGCGCAGCTTGCCGGCCACCGCTATCCCTGCGCCGGTTGGCACCAGCGGTGGTGGCTGGAGCTCGTGGCGCCCGGCCAGGGCCTCGATCAGCGTCGTCTTGCCCGTGCCGTTGGCCCCCACCAGGGACACGTGCTCACCGCGCTCCAACCACAGCTCGGCGTCTCGCAGCAGCGGCCTCTCACCGGCGTCCAGCGCGCCGTCCTCGAGCTCGAATACGACTCGGCCGCTGCGTGAGGGCGGCTTGAAGGCGAATTGCAGGGACGGCCCGTCTCCCGACGCGGTGGAGATGCGGTCGATCTTGTCCAGGCGCTTGGCCCGCGATTGGGCCTGCCGCGCCCTGGTCCCAGCCCGGAACCGGGTCACGAACCGCTCCAGGCGCTCGATCTCGGCCTGCTGGCGCGCTACTGCCCGACCCAGCGACAGATCGCGAGCCGCCTTCTCCCGCCGCCACGCGTGCCAGGGCCCCGCGAAGAAGCGGCTGCGGCCGGCGTCCAGCTCCAGCACCGCCGTGCCCACCGCCTCCAAGAACCAGCGATCGTGGGCCACGAGCACGATCGCGGCGTCGAGTGAGACCAGATGCTGCTCCAGCCACTCCAGCGAGGCGATGTCGAGGTGGTTTGTCGGCTCGTCGAGCAGCAGCAGGTCGGGGTCCCCGGCCAGCGCCCTGCCCAGCGAAGCTCGGGTCAGCTCCCCGCCCGAGAACGTGTCCAGCTGACGATCCAGGTCCGCGTCGTCGCGGAAGCCCAGGCCGTGCAGGGTGGCCAGGGCACGCTCGCGCCAGTCATAGCCGCCGGCGTGCTCCAGCCGAGCTTGGGCGCCGGCGTAGCGGTCCAGGGTGGCCGCGTCGTGAGCACCGGAGGCCATCGCCTGCTCGAGCTCTGAGAGCTCGCGCTCGATCGTCACCAGCTCGGCCGCGCCCGAGAGGATGTAGTCGCGCAGTGAGAGTCCCACGTGGACACCGCCCCCCGCCCCGGACGGGCGTGGGGTGGTCGGGGGGCGCTGGTCGTGGAGGGCGATCTTGGTTGCCTTGGCCAGGACCAGCTCCCCCGAGTCGATCGAGTCCTCGCCCGACAGCATGCGCAGAAGCGTCGTCTTGCCGGCGCCGTTGCGGCCCGACAGGGTCATCCGGTCACGGCGCTCGAGCTTGAACGAGACCCCACGCAGCAGCGGCTCACCGGCCATGTCCTTACCGAGCTCTGATGCGATCACCACCGCCATGTGAGCTGATGGTAGGCACCAGCGCCGAGGCGCCGAGACCGCGCCAGTACCATGCCGCGAAATGCGTACGCGAACGTACCCACCCATCCCCCCGCACGACATGCCCGCCGCCCACACGGTCAACGTCCCCGGCCGCGGAGAGCTGTTCCTGCGCGACACGGGTGGGGATGGCCCGGCCGTGATGCTGCTGCACGGGTGGACGGTGACCGCCGACATGAACTTCCACACCGTCTATGAGCCCCTGGCCGAGGCCGGCTACCGCGTGTTGGCCATCGATCACCGGGGACACGGCCGCGGGCTGCGGGCGATGGCGCCGTTCTCCCTGATCGACTGCGCCGCCGATGCGGCGGCCGCGGTAATCGCGCTGGAGGTCGAGCCGGCGGTCTTCGTCGGCTACTCGATGGGTGGCACGATCGCCCAGCTGGTAGCCCGCGACCACCGCCAGGTGGTCCGCGGAGTCGTGCTCAGCGCCACGGCCCAGCATTTTCAGGATCCGCAGACGTCGAAGGTCTGGCGCTGGATGGGCGCGGTCGGGTTGGCGCTCTCCGTGGCGCCCCGTGCCGCCTGGCACGCCGGGTTTAAGCAGGCCGAGATCCCCTACTCCTCGCCGCGCACCGCGTGGTGGCTTTCAGAGCTGATGCGCCACTCGGCGCGTGACCTGGCCGAGGCGGGACGTGAGCTCGGCCGCTTTGACTCCCGACCCTGGCTGGCCGGAGTCGACGTACCCGCCGCTTCGGTGATCACAACCAAGGACACGAGCGTCGGTCCCCAGCGCCAGCGCGAGCTGGCCGCCGCGCTCGGAGCCGAGGTATTCGAGGTTCCCCTGGACCACCTTGAGATGACCGTGCGCGCCGATGAGTACAACCCCGCTCTGCTGCAGGCGGTGGCGTCTGTGTCCGCCGGTGACCGGGCGCAGCCTGCGGCGGCGATCGGTTAGGCTCTGGCCATGCGCCGCGCGCGCTTCATGCTTTCGCTGACCATGTTCGCAGGAGCGTTGCTGGCCTTCGCGCCTTCGGCCCTGGCGCGCGCGGATGGCGGGCAGGGCTGGTTCGGCGAGACAACCGACAAGGACATCGCCAGCGTGATGTTCGTGACGATCGCCTTCTTCCCCGTAATGATCCTCGTCCTGTCGATCATCCAGTCGCGCCTTGATCGGCGCAAGCACGCGCGCATGGACGCTGCTCGGGCCCGGTCAGCCAGCGCCGACTGGCGTGGCGGCTGGTAGCCGCGCCGGCGCTGAGTCAGGTCTGCACGATCAGATCCTGAACACGGGGATCAAGCGCTTTTCGTGCTCGGCGTCGATGCGCGCGACCACCTCGATGTGCTCCTCCAAGCCCGAGCCCCGCAGCTTCTCAGCCAGCAGCTCATCGACCTGGAAGATGCCGGCGCTGTTGGACATCTCAATCTCCACTCGCACCGCCCGGTCACGCCCGGCCGAGATCTTGACCTGCTCGATCGCATAGGCCGACAGCGAGTGGATGTTCTGGTGGCCGGCCTCGAACGGGATCCGCGAGCGCCCGCGAGCCATGTCGAGCGCATCGGCAACCCGCACGATCCCCGCCTCGACCGTGAACGGGGCGCCCCGGCGCCGGTGTCCGATGATGGCGTGCAGGGTCTCGGAGGCGACGATCGACCGCTCGGGCTCGTCGTAGACCTCGGTCAGGAGCGCCCCAAGCTTGTCGGCGCTCAAGAACAGGCTGTAACGCTCGTGGTCCTCGCGGTGGATGGACATCCCCACGCAGTGCAGCAGGCACGCCGCAGCCACCACCACCTCGGCGTCACGCTCGGTCAGCCCATAGTCGGCGACCACGCTCGGTACCACCCCGCGGCGAAACAGCAACCGAGCCAGCCTGAGAGCGATGTTGAGCACAATCTGGATGTGCACCCAGCTGTGG
>JALYZQ010000050.1 GCA_030948805.1 Actinomycetota bacterium
CTGGTGACTGGTGTACCGCGCTGAGCTTGTCCTGCTGCCAGAGGGACTAGTCCCGGCACCCAGGGCGGCGGTGTCGCGGGGGGACTCCGCTAAGCGGGGTCAGCCTCCGACCTAGCGGCCGGACACCTCCAGGGTCCCGCATAAACTGTCAGACAAGTTCGGACCACCTCCTTTCTCTGGTGATCCGCAGAATAGCGAACGCAGTCGACATCCTGAAGACCAGCGCGGGCGGTCTGGCCCGGCGGCCGCCAGGCCATGCCTCAGCCCTCTGAGTCGTCGGGATCCTCGACCTCATCGGCCGCATCTGGGCCGTCCACCGATGGCGCCGACTCGGGCAGCTCGGGAGCGTCGGAGTCCAGCAGATCGACGGGCTCGTCGCCGAGCACCGGCGCTGCGGTGGCCGCGTCTGACTCGACGATCAGGGCGACGGCACTGACCTGATCGTCCTCGCGGATATTCATCACCCGAACGCCCTGAGAAGCCCGCCCGTAGCGGTTGATGCCCCGCACCGAGGTGCGCTGCACCATGCCGTTCTGGGAGATGAAGACCAGCTCCTGGTGCTCGCGGACGACCAGGGCGCCGGCCAGAGCGCCCTTGTTCTCGGTCAGGGTGATCGTCTTCACGCCCATCGTCCCGCGGCCCTTGACCGGGTACTCGTCAATCGGGGTCCGCTTGCCGTAGCCGTTCTCGGTCACGACGAGAAGCTCCTGGTCGTCGCGGGCCACGTCCATGGTCAGCACGGCGTTGCCGCGCTGTGAGACGTTCATGCCCCGCACGCCGCTGGTGTCGCGACCCATCGGGCGAACCGCACCCTCGCTGAAGCGCGCCGCCTGGCCCGAGCGCGAGACCATGATGATGTCGTCATGGCCGCCGGTCCGACGCACCGAGATCAGCTCATCGTCGTCGCGGATGTTGATGGCGATGATCCCATCGGCCTTGATCGGCGTGTTGTAGGCGCCGAACTCGGTCTTCTTGACGATCCCCTTTCGCGTCCCGAAGACCAGGTACCGGCCCTCGGTGAAGTCACGGGTCGAGAGCACCGACTGGACCCGCTCCCCCTCGCACAGTGGCAGGAGGTTGACCAGCGCCCGGCCCTTGGCCGTCCGCGAGGCCTCGGGCAGCTCGTAGACCTTGAGCCGGTAGACCTTGCCGCGGTTGGTGAAGAAGAGCAGGTAGTCGTGCGTGGAGCAGACGAACAGGTGCTCGATGTAGTCCTCGTCCTTCATGTCCATCCCCGTCACGCCGATCCCTCCGCGACGCTGCTGGCGGTAGGTGGACAGGGGCAGGGACTTGATGTAGCCCGAGTGGGTGATCGAGATGACCATCTGCTGGTCGGCGATCAGGTCCTCGATATCGATGTCGCCTTCGGCATGGGTGATCTCAGTGCGCCGCTCGTCCCCGTAGGCCTCGGCTATCTCATTGAGCTCATCGCGGATCAGGGCGTTCACGCGCTGCTCATCGCCCAGGATCTCGCGCAGCTCCTTGATCCGCTCGACCAGGTCGGCGTGCTCCTGCTTGATCTTGTCGGCCTCAAGCGCGGTCAGCCGGGCCAGGGTCAGCTGGAGGATCGCCTGCGCCTGGATCACCGTGAGGTCGAACTGATCAACCAGGCCCCGGCGCGCCTCCTCCGTGTCGCGCGAGCCACGGATCAGGGCGATTACCGCATCCAGGTTGCCCAGCGCAATGAGCTGGCCCTCGAGGACGTGGGCGCGTTCCTCGGAGCGGCGCAGCTCATACTTGGTGCGCCGCACGATTACCTCGCGCTGGTGGTCGACGTAGTGGCCGATGACCTCGCGCAGGGACAGGGTGCGGGGCACGTTGTCGACCAGTGCGACCATGTTGACGCCGAACGTCGACTGCATCGGGGTGTGCTTGTGAAGCTTGTTGAGCACCACCTTGGGGATCGCGTCGCGCTTGAGCTCGATCACGATCCGCATCCCGTGGCGATCGGACTCGTCGCGCAGGTCGGTGATCTCAGGGATCTTCTTGTCCACGACGAGGTCGCGGATCTTGAGGATCAGGCCGCCGTCCCCACCCTTGCGAACCTGGTAGGGCAGTTCGGTGACGATGATCGCCTCCTTGCCCTGGCCGACCGGTTCGATGTGCGCCTTGGCCTGGACGCGGACGCGTCCCCGGCCCGTGGCGTAGGCATCGCGGATGCCGTCGCGGCCGAGGATCGTGCCCGCGGTCGGGAAATCGGGCCCCTTGATGTGCTTCATCAGGCCCTCGATGTCGATCTCGGGATCCTCGAGATAGGCGACGGTCGCCTTGATCACCTCGCGCAGGTTGTGCGGCGGGATGTTGGTCGCCATCCCGACGGCGATCCCGGTGCCCCCGTTGACCAGCAGGTTGGGGAAGCGCGCCGGGAGCACGACGGGCTCCTGGCGTGACCCGTCGTAGGTGGGCACGAAGTCGACCGTCTCCTGGTCGATGTCGCGCAGCATCTCCGTGGCCAGGGGGGCCAGCCGGGCCTCGGTGTAGCGCATGGCCGCGGCTGAGTAGCCGTCGATGTTGCCGAAGTTTCCGTGGCCGTCGACCAACGGCGAGCGCATCGAAAAGTCCTGGGCCAGGCGCACGAGGGTGTCGTAGATCGCCTGATCCCCGTGGGGATGGAACTTGCCCATCACCTCACCGACGATCTGCGCGCACTTGACGTGCTTGCGCGGCGGGCGCAGACCGAGCTCGTTCATCACGTGCAGGACGCGGCGGTGCACCGGCTTGAGACCGTCGCGCACGTCGGGCAGGGCGCGGCCGACGATGACCGACATGGCGTAGTCGAGGTACGCCGAACGCATCTCCTCCTCGAGCCCGCGAGGCTCGATGTTGCCGCCGTCGAGAGTGTCGATAGCTGACACGGGGCGCCTCCTCAGTGGCTCAGTTCTCTACGTCGGCGCATCAGACGTCGAGGTTGGTCACGAGCTTGGCGTTCTCCTCGATGAAAGCCCGCCGGGGCTCGACTTGGTCGCCCATCAGCATCGAGAAGACCAGATCGGCGGAGGCGGCGTCCTCCATCGTCACCTGGACCAGCGTGCGCGTAGCCGGATCCATGGTCGTCTCGCGCAGCTCCTCGGCATCCATCTCGCCCAGGCCCTTGAAGCGGTAGTAGTCGATGCCCCGCTGAGCGATGGCGAGGATCTCCTCACGCATCTCCTCGAAGGAGCCCGGCTCACGGGCGTTGTCGCCCAGCTTGACGGTGAAGGGGGGGGTGCCGACCAGGTCGGCCAGCTCGCGATGCACATCGGCCAGGCGGCGGTACTCATGGGCTTCGAGCGCCGAGCGGCGCACGTGGTGGGTGGTGGCCAGGCCGGTCTTGGTCTCGGTCGTGCGGATCACGATGTCCGTCGGGCGCTCCTCGATCAGCGTCAGGGCGAAGGCCTCCCCGTCACCGTTGCCCTCGCTGGCGGTGACGTGCCGGATCAGGCTCGTCTCGTCGGTGATCTGCTCCTCGAGCAGACGGGCCTGCTGCATGAACGAGACCACGCTGTGGCCATGAGCAGCCGACAGAGCCGAGGCCCAGCCCTCGTATTGCTTGAGCAGGCGCGAGAAGCGCTTCCAGCGCGCCTCGGTGAGCTTGAACGGCCTGCCGCTGCGATCGCTGACTTCGAGCTTTTCGAACTTGTCGCCCAGCAGGATGTCCTCGAGCTCTGACTCTCGCTCGATGTAGCGGTGCTTCTGGCCCCGGGTGAGCCGATACAGCGGCGGCTTGGCGATGTAGACGTACCCGGCCTCGATCAGGGGCTGCATCTCGCGGAAGAGCAGGGTCAGGGCGAGCGTCCGGATGTGCGCGCCGTCCACGTCAGCATCGGTCAGCAGGACAACCTTGTGGTAGCGCGCTTTGGCGATGTCGAACTCGTCGCGCACACCGGTGCCGATGGCTGTGATCAGCGCCTGGACCTCCGTGTTGGCCAGCACCTTGTCGATCCGGCTCTTCTCGACGTTGAGGATCTTGCCGCGCAGCGGGAGGATGGCTTGCGTGTTGCGGTCCCGGGCGCTGACCGCCGAGCCGCCGGCAGAGTCACCCTCGACGACGAACAGCTCCGCCAGCGACGGATCCTTGACCGAACAGTCGGCGAGCTTGCCCGGCAGGGTCGAGTTCTCCAACGCCGACTTGCGCCGCGTAAGGTCACGTGCCTTGCGCGCCGCCGAGCGGGCCTGCGCCGCCTGCACGGCCTTGCGGATCACGGCCCGTGCCTCCTGCGGATTCTCCTCCAGGAAGTCAGCCAATCGGGCGTTGACGATCGAGTGGACGAAGCCCTGCATTCCAGGGTTGCCGAGCTTGGTCTTGGTCTGGCCCTCGAACTGGGGATCGGTGAGCTTGGCCGAGATGACCGCCGTCAGCCCTTCGCGTACGTCCTCGCCGGTCAGATTGTCGTCGCGCTCCCGCAGCTCCCCCTTCTCACGGGCGTAGCGGTTCAGCGCACTGGTCAGCGCGGAGCGAAAGCCCGACAAGTGGGAGCCGCCCTCCAGGGTATTGATGTTGTTGGCGAACGAGAAGACCGACTCCTGATAGGAGGAGTTCCACTGCATGGCGACCTCGACCGCGCCTTCGTCGCTCTCACCCTCAAACGCGATGATCTTGCGCTGGATCGGCTCCTTGTTCTGGTTGAGGTAGGCCACGAAGTCGACGATGCCTCCCTCGTACTGGAACTCGGCCCGGTTGCCCTCACCGCGCTCATCCACGATGGTGATGTGCAGTCCGCGGGTCAAAAACGCGGTGTCGCGCATCCGCTCTTCGATCGTCTTGAAGTCCACTTCGAGCGCCTCGAAGATCTCGGCGTCGGGCAGGTAGGTGATCCGGGTCCCGGTTTCCTTGATCGGCTCACCCTGGATCAGGTCGGTCTGTGGCTTGCCGCGCTCATAGGTCTGGGTGAACTTGTGCCCATCGCGGCAGACTTCGACCTCGAGTCGCTCGGAGAGGGCGTTGACGACCGAGACCCCGACGCCATGCAGCCCGCCCGAGACCTTGTAACCGCCGCCGTCGCCGAACTTCCCGCCGGCGTGCAAAACCGTGAGCACCACCTCGACGGCCGGGCGCTGCTCCTTGGCCATGGTGGCTACGGGAATACCGCGGCCGTCATCGGAGACGGTGACCGAGTTGTCGGGGTGGATGGTCACGGTGACCGCCGAGCAGTAGCCGGCCAGGGCCTCGTCCACGGAGTTATCAACAACCTCGTAGATGAGATGATGAAGGCCCCGCGGGCCGGTGGAGCCGATGTACATGCCGGGACGCTTGCGTACCGCCTCGAGTCCCTCGAGCACGGTGATGTCCTGGGCGTCGTAAGTTGATTTTTGACCAGCGGGCGTAGCGCGGCCGTCGTCGTTCGCCAACGATCCTCCGATGACGTTTCAGACGTCCCGGTCCTGCGCCTGGCAGGCGCACCGGGGCGTCAAGGAATCATGACCTGAAGATTAGCACAGCCGCCGGTCGAAACCCCCGCTCAGGCTGCAACGTTTTTCCTGCAAATCACACAAAAGTGGGTCAGCCGAAGGGAGCTTCGGAATGGCCCGTGGCGATGCAGCGGAGCCTCTGCACCGAACCTTGGGCCAGCGCCTGGTTGAGGCGTATGAGGATCTGGGGCGCCATCAGGTCGAGCTCCTGCGCCCAGACCGATGCCGAGCAGGCGACTGTGACCACTCCGCCGCGCTCGGAGGTCGGCCGGGCCTCGGCCGCGATGGCCTCGCCAACGGCCGCAGGCCAAGACCTCTGAACCGCTCCGAGCAGCGTGTCCGGCGCCAGTTCGTCGACCAGCCGGTCCAAAGCGAAATCCATCGAGCGAGGGTTGCGCCGGTAATGCGTCACGATGCCGCCGGCGGGCTCATCCGGCGACGCCCGGGATCGCCGCCCGCACATCTCCGTCCAGTACGGCCAGGTGGGCCACGTCTGACTCATCGGAGCCGGGGACTTGGTCCAGATCGGTGGCGGTGATCACCGACTGGCCGCCCGAGGAGCGCAGGAGCTCAACCAGGGCCCGGCGCCGGGTGCGGTCCAGCTCGCTCATCACGTCGTCGAGCAACATCACAGGCGGCGCTTGGCGACGGTCGGCAATCGCCTCGCGCTCAGCCAAGAGCAGGCCGAGCAGTCCCAGCCGCTGCTGACCCTGTGATCCGTAGGCCCGCAGCTCGCGGTCGCGGCGAGCCAGCCGTAGGTCATCGCGGTGTGGCCCATGGCCGGTGAACCCGCGCTCCACATCGGATTCTCGGCGCTCGGCCAGTTCGGTGACCAGCGAATCCACGTCGGAGGCGCGCGATCGTGGGCGGTAGGCGACCTCGGGGTCCCCGTCAAGACCGAGCTCCGCGCAGCAGCGCACGAACGGCTCGGTGATGGCTCGAGCCGCCCGGTCTCGGTCCGCCATCAGGGCGACCCCGTGCTGGGCCAGCTGGCGGTCCCACGCGGCCAGCGAGTCAATCGCGACCTGTCCGCTCCGGACCCGCCCGATCAGCGCGTTACGTTGAGCCAGCGTCTGCGCATACGCGCGGCGCGTACTGACCCGAGCCGGCCACAGCGCGGCTACGAGCTGGTCCAGGTGGGCCCGGCGCAGTGAGGGTGCCCCTTTGACGAGCTCCAGGCGGTCGGGGAGAAACACGCTGACCAGCGGGCGTTGGACCACGTCGACCATCCGCTCGACCACAGCTCCGTCGGCCCGCATTCGCTTGGGCTCTCCGGGAACGAAGCCGACGGTCAGCTCGTGGGCGCCGTCCGGGGACTCGGCGCGCACGGCCACTCGCGTCGCACCCTGTCCGAAGCGCACCACCTCCCGCTCATTGGCGGTGACGCAGGAGCGGCCGGTGCACCCAAAGTACAGCGCTTCAAGCAGGTTCGTCTTTCCGGCACCGTTGGGACCGGTGATGACCGTTAGGCCGGGTCCGAAGTCGACCTCGGCGCTTGCGTAGCTGCGGAAGTCCCGCGCGCTGACGCCTAGCACCCGCACAGGTCCGGCTTAGACGTTGAGCCTGATCGGCATGATCAGGTACCGGAAGCCGCTCTCGTCCCCGGCCTCGATCAACCCCGGCCGCAGCGGACTAATCAGCTTGAGCAGCACATCGCCCTCCTCGATCCCCTCCAGGCCGGCACGCAGGAACTCGGGGTTAAACCCGATCTCCAGCGCCTCGCCTTGAAACGCGACCGGCATTGACTCGCGGGCTTCGCCGACGTCGGGGGTCTGTGCGGAGACGGTCAGCTCGCCGGCGGCAAAGGACAGGCGCAGGGGCGCATTCTTCTGCGCCAGCAGGCTGATGCGCCGCACTACGTCCGTAAGCTCGGCGCCGGCCAGGCGCAGTTCGTGCTCGAAGCTCTCCGGCAGCAGCTGGCGGTAGTTTGGAAACTGACCGTCGATCAGACGGGAAGAGAGAACGACGCGACCGAGCGTGAACAGAACCTGGTTCTGGCGCACGCTGACCTGCAGTCGCTCACCTTCAGAATGGGTCACCAAGCGGCCCAGCTCCTGCAGCGCCCGGGCCGGGACGTTGACCTCAAATCCGGCTGGTAGAGGAGATTCGAGCGTCGTCTCCTTCACGCTCAGTCGATAAGAGTCAGTGGCCACCATCCGAAGCTCTCGCTCCGAAGCCGAGACGAGGATGCCCGTCAGGACCGGCCGGGTCTCATCACGCGACGCCGAGCCGGCGACCTTTAGGGCCGTGGAGACGAAGGCTTCGGCCGCTATGTCCACCGGCGAGTCTGTCTCCGGCTCGGGAAAGGGCGGGAAGTCCTCGGCGCGTAGCGTGCGGATATGGAATGTGGCGTTACCGGAGACGAGCTCCACGTCTTGCTCGGCAGAGCGAAGCTCCAGCGTCACCGAGGCAGCCGGCAGGGAGCGAACGACGTCCAGGAGGAGCCGGGCCGGAAGCACCACGGTGCCCTCGCGGATCACCTCGAGCTCGAGGGGGACTCGCAACCCGACATCCATGTCGGTCGCCCTCAGCTCACCCTCGGTCGCGTTGACGGCGAGCTGCACCCCGGACAGGGCTTGGATGGCGCTGCGGGTGGAGGCAACCCGACTGACCGTCTGAAGCTGGGTGAGCAGACGATCGCGCTCGAGAGAGATCTTCACGATAGATACCTCAAAAGGAAAGGAATAGGAGTCATAGAGCGAAGAGAAGGTGTGGAGACGTGCGCTTTGGCCCGCATCTGGCGTCGAACTTGTTGCGCAGGGGCGACAGGCCAGTCTGTCAATAGTCGCGGTCGGCTGGCGGCTGGCGGATCTGCTGACTCAAAGCGTCGAGCTCAGTTGACATGCCGTCACCGGTGGCCAAACGCTGCGCCACGCGCTTGCAGGCATGGAGGACGGTGGCGTGGTTGCGTCCGCCAAAGGCCTCTCCGATGGCCTGCAGGGAGGCGCCGGTCAACTCGCGGGTCAGATGGATGGCTACCTGCCGCGGCCAAGTCACGCGGGCCGTCCGTGACGCCGAGATCAACTCAGGCACCGTCAAGCGGTAGTGACCTGCGACCTTGGCCTGCACGGCGCCGATCGTCACCTCAGCAAATCCGGGCAGCGGGTAGATCGAGTCCATGACCTCGGTGGCCAGCGCGAGGTCGACGGGCCGCTGGGTGAGCGAGTGGTAGGCGACCACCCGGATCAGCGCTCCCTCCAGGGCGCGGATGTTGGTCGTCACACGACTGGCGATGAGGTCCAGGACGGACACGTCGCCGAGCTGGAGGCGGTCAAGCGCTGCCCGCTTGCGCAGGATGGCCACCCGGGTCGCGTGATCGGGCGGTGCGATGTCGGCGACCAGCCCGGATTCAAAGCGCTCGCGGAGCCGAACCTCGACCTCGAGCAGAGAACGGGGCAGTCGGTCGCAGGTCAGCACGAGCTGGCGTCCGTTCTCATACAGCGCGTTGAAAGTGTGAAAGAACTCCTCTTCGGTGCGCGCCTTGCTGGCCAGGAACTGGACGTCGTCGATCAGGAGCACATCGGCGCTGCGGTAGGCCCGCTTGAATGGCTCCAGCGCCTTGGTGGTGAGGGCGGTCAGGAAGTGGTTGGTGAATGCCTCGGCCGTCGTGTAGCGAACCGTGGCTCCCCCGCCGAAGGCCTGGACGTAGTTGCCGATCGCATGCAGCAGGTGGGTCTTGCCCAGGCCCGGGGGTGCGTGCAGGAACAGTGGGTTGTAGGCCTGGCCGGGGTGCTCGGCGACGGCTAGCGCAGCGGCATGAGCAAGGCGGTTTCCCTGCCCGATGATGAATTGCTCAAAGCTGTAGCGCGGATTGAAGGCCTCGGTGGGCGCTGGCACTGCGCGGGTGTTGGCCGCAGAGGCGTCGCGAGCCTCGCCGGCGTCCAGGGCCACACGCGCTCGGTCGCCGAGGGTCTCACGGGCGCAGCGCTCGAGCACCGGCCGGAAGCGATCGTTGACCCAGCTCCGGGTGGGTGCTGGAGCGCTCAGCAGCAGTAACTCGCCGTCCCAGCTGCGCAGTGTCAGCGGGGACAGCCAGATCTCATACTGCGACTCCCCGACACAGCGGCGCAGCTGCGCTCGGATGGTGCGCCACGCAGGTAGAGCATCTGGTTGCGCGGGCAGCGCCAAGCGACTCCTCCCGGGAGTGTCGAAACAAAGCTTTACGAGGACCGAGGCGGAGAGTGCCCGGAGACGGCGAATATACAACGGCCCTGCGGCCGTCGATCGGCCTCCGGGGGCGCCTTGACGCAAAGCGCGGGAAAAAGTGAGCGACGATCGGCGAGCCGGTAATCCGAGGCCTCAGGCGGCGTTTGCCAGGACGCTCGGAGGGGCTGGCAGAACCCCTGCGTATACTGGGTCGCACCCGCCGTGGACGCCCAATCATGAAACGTACGTACCAGCCAAAGAAGCGCAAGCGCGCACGCACACATGGGTTTCGAACCCGCATGCGCACCCGCGCGGGGCGCCTGACCCTCAAGCGCCGGCGCGCGAAGGGACGCAAGCGCCTGACGGTCTGATGCCGGTCGGACGGACGGGCGCGATGTCCGGGCAGCGCCCAGGACGGGGAAGGCTCTCGCGTAGCGCGGAGTTCGATCGGGTGTTCCGGCACGGCCGCTCTCACGCGGGCCGCGACCTCGTGCTGTACGTGTTCCCGCGTGGTGAAGATGGCGGGGACCCTCGTCTGGGCCTCTCGGTGTCGCGCAAGGTGGGCGGGGCAGTGCAGCGAAACCAGGTCAAGCGCTTGCTTCGCGAGGCGTTCGCCGCCGAGAGTGGGCGTCTGCCCGACGGCACCGACGCCGTCATTGTGGCTCGCCGCAGTGCTCGGGAGCTGGCCGAGCGCGAAGGGCTGGGCGGCGTGCGCGCCGCGCTGGCGGATTTGCTGGCCAACGTCCCGGGCGCAGCCCGAATCGAGGCTGCCCTCGACGATGAGGACGCGGCCTGATGCGCGCCCGATCGCTGATCGTGGTCCCCATCCGCGCGTATCAACGCCTGTTTTCGCCGGCGCTGGGTGAGCGCTGCAAGTACTACCCCTCGTGCTCTGAATACGCAGCGCAGGCGATCGAGTCATACGGCATACTGAGGGGGCTTGTCCTGGCCGGATGGCGGTTGCTTCGCTGCAACCCGTTTAGCCACGGCGGAGTCGACCCGGTGGAAAGCCAGCGGCTCTTCAGGCCGCGAACCCCGGCGACGAGCGCTTGAGCATGCTTGTAAGCGCGAACATCTTCCAGCCGCTGATCGACGTCTTCGAGGCGGTGCTGAAGTTCTTCCACGCCAACCTCGGCGTCTCATGGGGCTGGTCGATCGTGCTGTTGACCGTGTGCGTGCGGGCACTGCTGATCCCCCTCACCGTCAAGCAGTTCGGCTCTATGCAGCGCCTTCAGCAGCTCCAACCGGAGCTCAAGGCACTGCAGAGCAAGTACAAGGACGACAAGGAGCGCCAGCAGCAGGAGATGATGCGCTTCTACAAGGAGAACAAGGTCAACCCGCT
>JALYZQ010000065.1 GCA_030948805.1 Actinomycetota bacterium
CAGCAGGCCATCTGTGGCTCCTGCGGTGTGCGGATGAACGGCAATCCCGGACTGGCCTGTAACACGCACCTGGACGAGGCGGCCGCGCGAACGCACGGGGTGGGCTGGAATCCGGACGATGAGGCCAACGGTGACCTGACGCCGCGCAACGTGATCACGGTCGAGCCGATGGGCAACATGCCTGTCATCCGCGATCTGATCGTGGACATGGACGCAGTGCACTGGAAGAAGATCCAGCGGGTCACGCCGTTTCTGATCAACCAGGAACCGGTGCCCGAGCGCGAGTACGTCGTCCCCCACGAGAACATGGTCGACGTCACCCAGTCGATGGCCTGCATCCAGTGCGGGGCGTGCGTCTCAGACTGCCTCTCGATGGAGGTCGATCCGCTGTTCGTCGGCCCGGCCGCGCTGGCCAAGGCCTACCGCTTCGTCGGGGATCCGCGCGACGCCGAGCACTTCGAGCGCCTCAAGGACCTCAGTGAGGATGAGCATGGGATCTACGACTGCACTCACTGCTTCAACTGCATCGACGCCTGCCCCAAGGGCGTCGATCCGATGAGCCAGATCATGCGTCTGCGCCGCAAGGCGGGCTCTGACCACGAAATCGTCGACCGCAACAACGGCCACCGTCACGAGGACGCCTTCGTCACCCTGGTGCGCGACTACGGCTTGCTCAACGAGGCCGAGCTGCTGCCCCGCAGCTACGGCGGCAACTCCTGGTTTGGCAAGTTCCACCCCGCCGCCGGAGTGGAGCTGATGTCCTCTCTCTCCACGGTGCTCACCGGCCTGATCCGCGGCAAGATCAACCCCAAGGTCGCCATGTTCGGCCACAAGCTGCCCAAGGCCGATCTGGGTTCGCTCAAGCGCATCTTTGCCACGGTCGAAGAGCGCGAGAGGCGCGATGAGCTCAACCTCTACGTCAGCGGGTACGAGGACGACCCGACCCAGGCGACCGGCGAGGAGAAGCCGCCTGAGGTCAGCGCTGACGCCGAGCCCGACACTGCACCGACTCAAAGCGAGGGCGCATGAAGGTTGCCTACTGGCCCGGCTGCGTGAGCCGAGGCTTCACGCCCGAGCTGCACGGCTCGATGGCCAAGGTCGCACCGCTGCTCGACATCGAGCTGATTGAGCTCGATCGCGCCGCGTGCTGCGGCGCCGGCGTGATCGCTGAGCACAACCAGGAGCTGGCCGACACCCTCAACGCCCGCACGTTCGCGCTGGCCCAGCAGACCGACGGCGAGCTGATGATGAACATCTGCTCGACCTGCCAGGGCGCCCAGTCCGAGTGCCAGGAGCGCCTGGACGCTAACACCGACTACCGCGAGCGCATCAACCAGAACCTGTCCGACGACGGGCTGTCCTACCGCAGAAGCCTGACCAACAAGAACTTTCTCTGGCTGCTGGTCGAGGAGATAGGCCTCGAGGCGCTCAAGGCCAAGGTCCGGCGGCCGCTGACCGACCTCAAGGTCGGCCCGTTCTACGGCTGCTACATCGTGCGGCCGGTCGACCGGTTGGGCGTCGATGAGGAGCACCCTCGCGACCGCTACATGCACATGGTCATCGAGGCCCTGGGCGGGACCGTGATCGACTACGCCGGGGTCTACAAGTGCTGCGGCTTTCCCATCATCACGATGAACAAGCAGGCCTCATTGAAGATGGCCGGACGCCACATCGGCGACGCGATCGACGCCGACGCCGACTGCCTGGTCGTCCCGTGCCCCCTGTGCCACCTCAACCTCGACCTCCAGCAGCCGGCGGCGGCCCATGTGGCCGGCCGTGAGCTCGGCCTACCGGTCCTCCACCTCCCCCAGATGGTCGGGCTGGCGCTGGGCTTGGAGCCCAAGGAGCTGGGGATGAGCAAGCACATGGTCAAGCCGACCTCGGTCATCGACTGGTCGAGCTCGGTAGTGGCGGCCAGCCCCGCCTGATCGGCCGTGCGGCTCGCCCGCACGCCCGCACGCCAGCGCTCAAGGCGCCTACCAGGCCTCGCCGTAACGCTCGGCGAAGGTGAACTCACCGACCGGGTGGCGCGATAGCCGCGAGGGCCAATCGTCGGCCCGGTAACCGACCGAGATGTGCCCGGCCATGGCCATCCTGTCGGGGATGAGGAGCAGCTCGCGGACCTGCGGCTCGGCGGGGACGAGCAGGGTCGTGAAGGACGCCCCCAGTCCCTCGCGCCGCAGGCCGAGGAGGATGTTGTGCACGAAGGGGTAGATTGAGGCGCCGCCGACGATGCTGGGGCGCTCCAGCTCGGAGTCGGTGATGGCCAGCGCGTCGAGCTCCACACAGACCACCAGGTGCACCGGCACCTGATCGAAGTGGTGAGCGTAGTCATCGGCCGCCCGCAGCGACCGCAGGCGCAGCGGTGACAGGCCACTCTGCGCCCCGGCCTGGAGAGCCGCCCGGCCGCCGGTCTGCTCCATGTAGCGATCCCAAGGCTCGGCGTAGAGCTCACGCAGGCGGCGGCGCAGGTCGGCGTCGGTGATGACGATCACCCGCCAGCCCTGGCGGTTGCCGCCGCTGGGGGCAAAGCGGGCGTTGTCGAGCACATGCTCGAGGGCCTCCCGCGGCACGGGGTCAGCCTTGAAGCGGCGCGTGGACGACGTGCCGCGCATGACCTCATACAGGTCGTCAGCCAACGGGGGAGCCCGCCCGGTCGGCCGCCAGCAGCTCGGCGATCTGGACGGCGTTGGTGGCCGCCCCCTTGCGCAGGTTGTCGGACACGACCCACATGGAGAACGCGCGCGGATGGGACTCGTCTGCACGGAGGCGGCCGACGAACACCTCATCGCGCCCCTGGGCCCCCAACGGAGTCGGGACGTCCTCGAGCCTCAGACCGGGGGCGTGGGCCAGAAGCTCGCGGACCTGCTCGACGGCGATCGGCTCGCGCGTCTGGACGTTGACCGCCTCGGAGTGACAGATGCGCACGGGCACGCGCACGCAGGTGACCGCGATGCCGATCTCCTCGTCTTCGAGGATCTTGCGCGTCTCGAACATCATCTTGCGCTCCTCATCGGTGTGGTCGTCACCGTCGGGGAACGACCCGGCGGCCCCGATCACGTTGAACGCGATGTGGTCCGGGTACACGGCGGGGGGCGGAAGCGGCTCACCGGCCAGCGAAGCCTGGCTCTGGGCCTCGAGCTCGGCTATCGCCTTGCGCCCCGTCCCCGACACCGACTGATAGGTGCAGACGACCAGGCGCTCGATCCCCACGGCGCGGTGAACCGGCGCCAGCGCCACCATCAGCTGCATGGTCGAGCAGTTGGGGTTGGCGATCAGACCGCGATGGTGGCGCAGGGCATGGGGGTTGACCTCCGACACGACCAGGGGCACCTCGGGGTCGCGCCGAAAGGCCGAGGAGTTGTCTATGACCGCCGTTCCGTGCCGGGCAAAGCGCGGCGCCCACGCCTTCGAGGTACTGGCGCCGGCCGAGAACAGTGCGATGTCAAAGCCGCTCAGGTCTGCGCGATCGTCGAGCAGTTGCACGGTGCGCCCATCGATCTCGGTCCCGGCCGAGCGCGCCGAGGCGAACAGCACCAGCTCCTCGGCCGGAAAAGCACGCTCGCGCAGCAGCTCGAGCATCGTGCGGCCGACCGCTCCGGTGGCCCCCACCACGGCCACGCGCATGCCGCCCGCTCGGCGTCCGCTCGCATGCTCGCGCTCCGAGTCCACGGCGTCGCGCGTGTCATCCAGCTGCGTCATCGTGGGCCCTGCTCGAGCTGGATCGCGTCGGCCCCGAGATCAAACGCGGAGTGCAGAGACTGCACCGCCTGGGGCACGTCGCTGGCGCGGATGATGCAGGAGATCTTGATCGGCGACGTGGAGATCATCTCAATGTTGATCCCCTCCGTAGCCAGCGTCGCAAAGACCTTGGCCGCCACCCCGGGGTGCGAGCGCATACCGGCGCCGACGATCGAGACCTTGCCGATCTCCTCGTCGGTGTCGACCCGACTGACCCCCAGCGCAGATTGCACCGGCTTCAGGGCCTGCTCAGCGGCGAGCAGATCCTCAGTCCCGATCGTGAACGAGACCTCGGCCTCGCGGCCCTCCTGGCGCGGCTCGTTCTGGATGATCGTGTCCACGTTGCAGTTGGCCTGGGCCAGGGCGCCGAAGATCGAGGCCGCCGCGCCGGGGCGGTCGGGGACGCCGATGAGGGTGATCCGGGCCTCATCGGTGGAGTGGGTGACAGCGGTGATCAGCGGATGTTCCATCGTTTCGTCCTCTCCGAGAACAAAGGTACCGGGAGCCAGATCGAAGCTCGAGCGACAATGGATGCGCACTCCGTGCGTGCGCGCGTACTCAACCGCGCGCAGCTGGAGCACCTTGGCCCCGGAGGCGGCCATCTCCAGCATCTCCTCGAAGCTCACCTGGGTCAGCTTGCGCGCTGACGGGACGATCCGGGGGTCGGCGCTGAACACGCCGGCCACGTCGGTGTAGATCTCACAGACCTCGGCGTTGAGGGCCGCGGCCACCGCCACGGCCGTAGTGTCTGACCCGCCGCGGCCCAGCGTGGTCACGTCGCGGCTCGTCGAGACCCCCTGAAAGCCGGCCACCAGCACGATCCGGTCCTCGGACAGCGCCTCCTCTATCCGCCTTGCCCGCACGTCGAGGATGCGGGCCTTGGTATGCGAGGTGTCGGTGACAATTCCGGCCTGGGAGCCGGTCAGAGAGATCGCGCGATGACCGAGGTCGTTGATGGCCATCGCGCACAGCGCGCAGGAGATGCGCTCTCCGGTGGACAGCAGCATGTCCATCTCCCGCCGGTCGGGGTCGGGGCTGACCTCCTCGGCCATCGCGATCAGCTCGTCGGTCGTCTTACCACGCGCCGAGAGCACGGCCACCACCCGCTTGCCGGACTCGCGCTGGGCGACGATGCGCGACGCCGCCCGCTTTATGCGCTCGGCGTCGGCCACCGAGGTCCCGCCGAACTTCATCACCACTGTCTCAGGCACGGCCGACACGCAGGGCTGGCTAGACGGCCCGGCGCCCGGCCAGCGCGCGGCCCAACGTCAGTTCGTCGGCGTACTCGAGATCGGCGCCCACGGGAAGCCCCGAGGCCAGTCGAGTGACCGCCAGCTCGGGCAGCCGGCTCCGCAGGCCGTCGGCGATGTGCAGCGCCGTGGCCTCGCCGGTGGTGGTCGGGTTGGTGGCGATCACCACTTCGCGCAGGTGATCGGACTCGGCGCGGTCATAGAGCTCGGCGATCCGCAGGTCCTCGGGGTCGACGCCGTCGATCGGCGACAGCGCGCCGCCGAGCACGTGGTAGCGGCCGCCGAACTCATGCGTGCGCTCGATGGAGATCACGTCGGAGGGCTCCTCGACCACGCAGATCAGCTCGCAGTCGCGTCGCTCGTCTGTGCAGATGCGGCAGCGTGGCCCGTCGGCCAGGTTGAAGCACACCTCGCACAGGCCAATCCGGGCCTTGACCTCGCGGATCGCGTCGGCCAGTGCCCCGGCCTCCTCCTCGCTGGCCCGCAGGAGGTGGAAGGTGAGGCGCTGCGCGGTCCGTCCCCCCACGCCGGGCAGCTTGGACAGCTCGGTAATCAAGCGCTGGACGGGTGGGGCGTACACGTGTGTCGTTGGTCGGCGTCGCGGGGTGGTCGCGGGCCTAGAGGCCCGGGAGCCCGAGCCCGCCCAGCCCGCCGCCGGCGCCGCCGAGGCCGCCGGTGATCCCGCCCATCTTGGCGGCGGCGAGCTCCTGGGCCGAGCGCATGGCCTCATTGGTGGCGGCGAGCACCATGTCCTGGAGGAGCTCCACGTCGTCGGGGTCGACCGCCTCGGGGGCAATCTTGATCGACTTGACGACCATGTCACCGGTCACTTGCACCGTGACCATCCCGCCGCCGGACGAGGCCTCGACCACCTCGTCCTTGAGCGACTCCTGAGCCGCCATCATGTCCTCCTGCATCTTCTGGGCCTGCTTGAGCAGCTGCTGCATGTTGGGCTGGGGCATCAGGTCGCCTCTTCCTGGTCGGGATCGTCGAGCACTTCCTCGGCATCGAACTCGGCCACCAATCGTCGCACGAGCTCCTCGTGAGAGAGCCCCGCGGAGTCCTGCGCGACCGGCTCGGTCTCATCGCGCATCTCATAGCGCAGAGTCAGCATCGCCCCGACCACCGAACGCAGAGCCTCAGCCGTCGCCCGCCGATTCTCGTCCTGCTCGGCCTTGCGCTTGTAGAACTCCCGGCCGGTGGGGAAGGCCAGCGTCAGCCCCCGATCGGTCAGCGACACCGGACGCGCTGCGGCCAGCGACGAGGCCAGCAGCTGGTTCTCCTGCCCGAGCAACTCGATCACGGCCGGCCAGGACGCGACCAGGGTGCCCAGCTCGGGGTCGGCACCGACCTCGGCCACTCCGTTGGCCTCGTGCTCGGCTGGGTGTGGATCGGCCTGGGGATCGGCCTGGGGCGGGCTGGCCAGGGCGGCCTGGGCCTCGCTCGGGGCCGAACGCGCCGCCTGGGTGGCTGGAGCGGTGCGGCTGATTACGGGCTCGGGGCGTGGGGCGGAGTCGCTTTGCTGGGGACCCCGCTTGGTGGGCTCTCCCGGGGAGGTCACCCCGGCGAGCAGGGCGTTCTCCAGCCGCTCGATCCGCGCCAGCAGCGCAGTCGTGGCCGGATCGACCTCGGGCGAGGCCGCCTTGATGAGCAGCAACTCGAGCTGGATCCGGGCCTGGGCGCCGTTGGTGGTCGCCTCCAGGGCGGCGGCCACCAGATCGAGCAGGCGCACCACGTCAGCTCCGGCCAGAGCCTGGGCCTGAGCCAGGAGGCGGGCGTCGCGCTCGGGGGTTATGCGCAGCTGCTCGGGCACCTCGTCAAGGACCTGCACGGCCAACAGCTCTCGGCCGTGGACCTCAAGGTCGCGCAGTATCTGCCCCGGATCGCGGCCGGAGTCGGTCAGGCGTGCGGCCACGCGCAGGGCCTGGGCGGGATCACGCGCCAGCACGGCATCCACGGCCTCGAACAGCTGCTCGGCGTCGGCGACCCCGAGCACGGCCAGGACGTCACCGGCCTTGATCTGGTCCTCACCGGCATAGGTGACCAGCTGCTCCAGCGTGCCCAGGGCGTCCCGGAAGCTGCCCGTGGCGTGGCGGGCGATCAGGGCCATCGCGCCGGATTCGATGTCGATCTGCTCAGAGGCCGCCACCCGGCGCAGCACTTGCGCCACCTGCTCGACCGTGGGGCGGCCGAAGTCAAAGCGGTGGCAGCGATCCACCACCGTGGGCAGGACCTTCTGGGCCTCGGTGGTGGCCAGGACGAAGATCGTGCGCGGCGGCGGCTCCTCCAGGGTCTTGAGGAACGCGTTCCAGGCCTGGGAGGACAGCATGTGCGCCTCGTCCAGGATGTAGATCTTGTGGCGCCCGGAGACGGGCGAGTAGGCCACCTTCTCCCGCAGGTCGCGGATGTCGTCGACGGAGTTGTTGGACGCAGCGTCCATCTCGATCACGTCCAGCGAGCTGGCGTTGGCGATCGAGACGCAGGACTCGCACACCCCACAGGGCTCGATCGTCGGGCCCTGCTCGCAGTTCAGGCAGGCGGCGAGGATCTTGGCCGTGCTCGTCTTGCCCGTCCCCCGCGTGCCCACGAACAGATAGGCGTGATGCACCTTGCCACGGGTGATGGCGTTGGAGAGGGTGCGCACGATCTGCTCCTGACCGACGACGTCGGCGAAGGTGCGCGGGCGGTGGCGGCGATAGAGCGAGGGGCCGGTGGACACGGGACTTCGAGTCTAGAGGCGAGGGCGCGGGAATCCGGGGGCCGTCCATCCCCGGGCCGGGGCCCAGCGGGCCGGGGCTATTGGATCAAAACGGTAAATATGACGGTTTTCCTCCAACCCCCAACCGCCCGCGAGCGGAAATGACCGTGCACCCTCCGTCGAAGCCGTACCCGGGGCGCGACCGCCGGCTAGAGGCTCCGGTCTGGCACTCCCGCAGCGCCTGAAGCTGGCCGCTTAAGGCTGCTTCCTTCCGGACCTGACCTGGTTCACGGGGCTTCACCGCTGCTGGACCTGACCATCACTGCCTCTGACGGGGCGCAGACCTCGAGCCGACGCCCCTCGAGAGGGAGTTCAGCCCCGCTAGAGCGGATTGCGGGTACAGGGCACCGCTAGCACCCCGCCTAGCACGGTCATCCCGGATGCTAGAGGGTCGGTGCCGGCGGCGCCTGCGCGGGCTGTATCTTCAGCCGCTCTATGTCTGTTGGCGTCATCGGTCTGGGCTACGTCGGACTTCCCCTCGCGGTTGCCTTCGCCGAGGCGGGCGAGCAGGTGATCGCGGTCGAGATCGATCCGGCCAAGGTGAGCGCTGTGGCGGCGGGTGAGTCCTACATCGAGGATGTGACCTCCGAGCGACTGCGGGCCGCGGCGGGGGCGATCCACGCCAGCACGGACATGGAGGCAGTGGCGGAGGCCGAGGCGGTCTTGATATGCGTGCCCACCCCGCTGACGCCCAACCGTGAGCCCGATCTGGTCCCGCTGCTGGACGCCAGCCGCGCGCTGGGCCGGGTGGCCCGCCGCGGCCAGCTGATCGTGTTGGAGTCCACCACCTACCCGGGAACGACCCGTGAGCAGCTGGTGCCGCTACTGGAGGAGCATGGCTTGCGGGTGGGCGACAGCCTCAACGTGGCCTACTCCCCTGAGCGCGTGGACCCCGGGCGGACTGACTACACGCTGCGCAACACACCCAAGCTGATCGGCGGCATAACGCCCGAGTGCACTGAGCGCGCGGCTGAGCTCTACGGACGTATCTGCGACGAGCTGGTGCGGGTGTCCACCCCCGAGGTGGCGGAGATGGCCAAGCTGCTGGAGA
>JALYZQ010000076.1 GCA_030948805.1 Actinomycetota bacterium
ACGATCGCCTGATGCTTCACCCGGCTCATATGGTCGGCGGTGAGCACGTCCTTGTTCCCCGTCGCGGTGATGAAGATGTCGGCCGTGTCAAGCACATCCTCCAAGCGCGCCACCTGGTAGCCGTCCATCGCCGCCTGCAGAGCGCAGATGGGGTCGATCTCGGTGACGATCACCCGGGCGCCCTGACCACGCAGCGAATCGGCGCAGCCCTTGCCGACGTCGCCATAGCCGCACACGACGGCAACCTTGCCCCCGATCAGCACGTCGGTGGCGCGGTTGATCCCGTCGATCAGGCTGTGCCGACAGCCGTACTTGTTGTCGAACTTGGACTTGGTCACCGAGTCATTGACGTTGATGGCCGGGAACAGCAGGGTCCCCTGCTCAGCGAACTGGTAGAGGCGGTGCACGCCGGTGGTCGTCTCCTCAGTCACGCCCTGGATCTCGGCGGCCATGTTGGTGAAGCGCTGTGGATCCTCCTGAAGGGAGCGGGTCAGGACCTCGAGAATGATGCGGAACTCGTCGTTGTCGGCGCTGGCCGGGTCGGGCACCTGGCCGTCACGTTCGAACTCAGCGCCCGTGTGGACCAGGAGCGTCGCATCGCCGCCGTCGTCGAGGATCATGTTGGGGCCGGGGTTTTCAGCCCAGGTCAGCGCCTGCTCAGTGCACCACCAGTACTCCTCCAGGGTCTCGCCCTTCCAGGCGAAGAGGGGGACGCCGTGGGGCTCCTCCGCGGAGCCGTCGGGGCCAACGACGACCGCCGCGGCGGCGTGGTCCTGGGTGGAGAAGATGTTGCAGCTGGCCCAGCGCACCTCGGCACCGAGCGCGACCAGCGTCTCGATCAGGACCGCGGTCTGGATCGTCATGTGCAGGCTGCCCGTGATCCGCGCGCCCTTCAGCGGTTGGCGTTCGGCGTACTCGCTCCGGGTCGCCATCAGACCGGGCATCTCATGCTCGGCGAGCCGGATCTCCTTGCGGCCGAATTCGGCCAGCCCGATATCGGCGACCTTGAAGTCAGTCTCGGCGACGGTGGTGGTCATGCGCTCTCCAGTTTCTCGGTTGGCCGCGACGGTCAAGCGACCGCCGCCAGAAGCTTCTCGTGCTTGTCCTGCTCAAAGCGCAGCCAGGCATCCGGGGCGACGTCCTGCGGACGGCGGGCTTCGGAGGCCAGCCAGCGTTGCACGGCCGCGCGCAGCGGCGCATCGGCGGCCAGGCGGGCGGCGAACGCCACGTCGGACAGGCCCACGTCGAAGTGCGCCAGCAGCTCCTTGAGGGTGCGCAGCCGCTGCAGCTGCGAGGCGCCATAGAGGCGGTAGCCCGCGGAGGACCGTGCGGGAGCTACCAGCCCAGCCTGCTCGACGTAGCGCAGCATCCGGGGCGACCATCCCGTCGTCCGGGCAGCCTGATTGATGGTCAACGCCTCCATCGCCCAAACCCTACCACGGTCGTGTCAAGGTTTGCCCGCAACGATCCGCGGTCGCTGCGGGGGCGCTCAGGTTTGGGCGAGCGTCTGCTTGACGCGATCCAGGATCGCCACGTCGCCCGGGTCGACGCCACGCAGCACGGCCAGGTACAGCGAGACCAGATCACCCAGCAGCACAAGGGAAACCAGGCGCTCGATCCGGGTTTCTCCCACCGATTCCACCCGTTCGACATGGGCGGCCTGGTCGGCGATCAGCTCTTGGGTGAGCCCGATGCGCATGCGCACGCGAGGATGCAGGTCGCAGTCGTCGAGCAGCACGGCTCCGAAGCGGCCGAGCTCAGGCGCGCCGTCCCAGCCCACGATCTCGTTGTGATGCAGCTCGGGCAATTCGGCGGCAAAGCAGGGCAGCTTGGCGTTCTCGTTGATCTGGGTCTTCCACCGGTAGGCGATAGACGCCGTCAACCCGGCGCCCGCGATCTGCGGGATCGTGCCGTGCAGCGCGCGGGCCAGGCGCTTGGCCAGCGAGTCCTCAGACCCGTCGGGACCCCATTGCGTGACCAGCTGCTCGGCGTGCGCGGCGGCGACGTCGACCTCGGTGTGCAGGGGCTCGGTCAGGCCGCACACCGCCGCGGCCTCCAGTGCGACCACGAACAGGTAGCCCACCGTGGCTCGGGGCTGATAGCCGCCGGGCAGCGGGATCACGGCCACGCCGTCCGCGCGTGCCGCCTGGGCCAGGGCGCCACCGGATGTGCAGACCAGACGCTGCGCACCCAGGATCCCAGCCGCCTCATAGGAGGCCAGGGTCTCCTCGGTGTCTCCGGAGTAGCTGACGCACAGGACTGTCGTGTCAGGCGTTGTCCAAGGCGGCAGCTCGTAGCTGCGGGCCATGGACATTGGACGCGACGCCCGGTCGCCCAGCGCCGCGCGGGCCAGGGCCCCCCCGACGGCCGATCCGCCCATGCCGGCGACCACGAGCCCCCCGGGTGAGTCATGGGCGCGCAGCCCGGCTGACTCCACGCGCCACAGGGCATCGCGCAGATGCTCGGGCAGGTCAAGCACATCGGCCATCTGGCCGCTGGGGTCGAGCTCACCGATCGCCGACCGGCTCAGCTCGGCGACCGGGTTCAAAACGCGATCGCCTGATCGGGCACGTGCACCCCGGGGAAGATACGCATGCCAGCGGAGAGCGTGTTCCTGGCTCCGATCCGGACGTCGTCGCCGAGCACCACTCGTGCGTCTATGTGGCAGCCCTCGCCCACGTGCACGTTGCGGCCGAGAATCGACCCGCTGACCCGCGTGCCGGCTCCGATCTGGCAGCCCTCCAGGACCACCGAGGCCTCGACATGGGCCCGAGCCTGCACGGTTACGTCGCGCCCCAGCACGGTGCGTCCGCCCACGATCGCCCCGGCGGCCACTGTGGACCCGGCCTCGATCAGCGCCGGTCCGTGCACGACGCCCGAGACATCGCCGTAGCTGAGGATGCCACCGGCCTGCGCCAGTTGCCGGCCCACCTCGGTCTGCACGTCTCCCTCGAGGATGTCGTAGGTGGCCTGGACGTAGCGCTCCGGGGTGCCGATGTCCAACCAGTAGGCCGCGGCCTCGTAGCCGTAGAGCCCACTGTCGACCAACTTGGGGAACACGTCGCGCTCGATCGAGCTCCGGATGCCGGCCGGGGGCATGTCGGCGAGGACCTCGCGTTCCAGGATGTAGGCCCCGGCGTTGACCAGGTTGGTGTCGATCTCATCGGGCCGGGGCTTCTCGACGAACTCGCTCACCGAACCGTCGCTGCGCCGGCGCACCAGCCCGTAGGCGCTGGGATCGTCGACCCCGATCAACGCCAGCGTGGCCCGGGCGCCGGTTTCCTGGTGCTGGAGCAGTGCAGCGGACAGGTCGATGTCGGTCAGCACGTCGCCGTTGAGCATGAAGAAGCGATCCTCAAGCAGGTCCTCGGCGAATTTCAGCGCCCCACCGGTGCCCAGGGGCTCGGGTTCCTCCACATAGCGCAGGCTGATGCCCAGGGCGCGGCCGTCTCCCAGCACGTCGCGCACTCCGGCGGCCATGAAGCCGCAGGACAGGATGACCTGATCGACGCCGTGCGAGCGCAGCCACTCGAGCATGTAGGCGATGAAGGGACGGCCCACCAGCGGGACCACCGGCTTGGGAGTCGTGCAGGTCAGCGGTCGCAGTCGGGTGCCCTCTCCCCCGGCCAGGATCAGCGCCTGGGTTATCAGCGTCCGATCCCCTCGTAGATGAACCCGGCCGCCCGGACATCATCGGCATCGATGAAGTTGCGTCCGTCGATCACGAGCCGCCCACTCATGCGCTGGCTGGCCTGGTGCCAGTCCAGCTTCGCGAACTCGGGCCACTCCGTGACGATGATGCAGGCATCGGCACCCTCCAGGGCTCCGAGTGCCGTGTCGGCGAACTCAACCCCGCTCATCAACTTGCGAGCCTCGTCCTCGGCAACCGGATCGTAGGCCCGCACGAGGCCCCCATCGGCGTTCAAGCGCGCCGCCAGGACCAGCGACGAGGCCTCGCGCATATCGTCGGTGTTGGCCTTGAAGGCCAGCCCCAGCAGTGTGATCCGCCTGCCGACCAGCGAGCCGAGGTGCTTTTGCAGCTTGGCCACGACGCGGCGCTTTTGCAGCTCGTTGACCTCGATCACGGCGGTCAGCAGCTGGAAGTGGTATCCGGAGTTGCCGGCCAGCTGCTTGAGCGCCGAGACGTCCTTGGGAAAGCAGGATCCGCCGAAGCCGATCCCCGGACGCAGGAAGTGTGGGCCGATGCGCTGGTCCAGACCCATCCCGCGGGCCACCTCAGCGACGTCGGCGCCCGTTTCCTCACACACGTTGGCGATCTCGTTGATGAAGGAGATCTTGGTCGCCAAGAAGGCGTTGGCAGCCAGCTTGACCATCTCTGCACTGGCCACATCGGTGCGGACCAGTGGGGCATCGAGGGGGGAGTAGAGGTCGGCCACGGCGTCTCCGGCCCAGCCGTCGTCGTCGCCGATGACCACCCGGTCGGGGGCCAGGAAATCCTCCATCGCCGAGCCCTCCTTGAGAAACTCCGGACAGGAGACATAGGCGAAGTCAGGCTTGCCCTGGGCGACGAGCACACGCTGGATCGCCGCCCCCGTGCCGACGGGCACGGTGGACTTCATGATCAGGGCGTGGTGGTCGGAGGCCGGCATCTCGGCGACCACAGCGTTGACGGCCGAGAGGTCGGCGTCGCCGGAATAGGTGGGCGGAGTGCCCACGGCCACGAACAGCAGCCGGGCGTGCTCCAGGGCCTCTGACAGCTGCGTGGAGAAGTGCATCCGTTCGCGGTTGCGAGCCACGCACTCCGCCAACCCAGGCTCGTAGATGGGGATCTCTCCCCTCTGCAGCCGCTCGATCTTGTCCACGTCGACATCGACGCACCACACGTCGCTGCCCAGCTCGGCGAAGCCGGCCGCCGTGACCAGGCCGACGTAGCCTGTGCCGATTACGGCTATCGGTTCGCGAGCTGAGCTCATGGCGGCCGGAGGCTAGCGCGGGCCCGACTACCGGGTCAGCGACGCGGCGATGCCGAGCATCTCACGGTTGGAGATGTCGCTGGTCAGTGTGTTGGAGATCCAGTAGACCGCGTGCGGGGTGCGCCAGGCGACGTTGACCAGCTTTCCGCCCTGAGCGAAGAGCATCAGGCGTTTGCCTCCGACGGTGCGGGTGCTGGACGGCTTGCTCAGCAGTGGTGGGTGCAGCCAGCTCGTGCCCTCCACGCCGTAGTACTGGCCGAGCATCGGGTTCATGACCACGGTCATCCGGTAGGCCGGGTGACGGTGCCCACGCTGATCGCGCAACGTGTAGCGACGTGGATAGGAGCCGGGGCTGGGCGCCTCCAGCGGACAGATGCTGGTCTGATCGGAGCAGTAGGTGGAGCCCGAGGTGACCAGACGGGGGAAGTAGACCGGCATCCCGGCGCCGCGCAGCGCGTTGGCCTGGCTGTGGCCGTCGGCGCTGTCGGGGGTCAGGCCAGCGGCCTGGATCCTGGCCGAATGGGAGTTGCCACCGTGACCGGCATTCCCGGCCTTCTTGACCGCGGCCGTCGTGGTCGAGCGCATGAAGGTGCGGAACACGCCCGCTTCGGCGCTGGCAGTGGAGGTGAGATAGCACGGAGTGGTGGCGCCGTTGACTCCGGTGCCACCGCAGCCCGGAAGCTGGTAGGCCGGGAACTTGATCTGTTTGATCGTGTGCCCAGCCGAGAAAGCGACGAGGTTGAACAGGTTGATCAGCCCGTCGGTGGTATGCAGGTTGCCGTCGGTCTGCGTGTTGGCACCGAAGATCCGTACCAGCTTGTCGCGGTTGTTGATGATGTTGGCCACGCCGTACTGGTCCTTGGCCCAGCGGATGAAGTCCTGCTGCCGGGCGTTGCGGACCAGGTCGTTGTCGGTGTGGCGGAAGCGCACGAAGGCCAGCGCGTTGGCCCCGCAGAGCCGCTGGTAGCCCGGCTGGATGTTGATGCTCGAGTAGTTGGTCAGCGCGGTGTTGTTGTAGTAGCGATGGTCGACATCGCTGTACACGCAGCCAATCGCGTTGACCAGCTTCTCGAAGCTGCCGAAGTTGACGTCGACGATGTGGTTGACGTGCAGATTGGGGAACACGTTGCCCTTGATCGACCTGATCAGCAGGTTGGGGCCCCCGTCGGAGTAAGCGGCATTCAGCTTGGCCTGTCCGAATCCAGGGATCGTGACCTGGAGGTCGCGGGGGATCGACATTACGTTGATCGTCTGCGAGCTTCCGTTCAGGCGCACCAGCATCATCGTGTCGGTGTTGGCGGCGCCGAAGCGCTCGCCGGCGCGGTGATCAGAGCCGATGATGAGGATTGTCTGCGGCTCCCCGGGATCGGGCAGCGTGACCTGGGCGTTGCGGAGCGCCGGAGTCAGCGAGATATCGACGGCCAGTTGCTTGAACTGCAGCAGGCCGGCCACGGCCGTGGTCGCCGCGGTAGCGCTGATAACGACCACGGCAGCCAGGAAGAAGCGCCACAGCGCCCCGCCGCGGCTGTGGGGCATGAGCCTCACGCCAAGCCGCCCTCGATCGCCGTCAGTCCCCCGTCGTCACCCGCCAGCCGAGCCGGCAGCGCCCTGATGAAGTCAGTCAGAGCCCGCCGGTAGCGAGCTAGGGAGTCCACCGAGACCCACTCCTCGGGGCCGTGGTGCCCAGAGCCCACGGGACCGAACTCAACCGCGGGGATCCCGGCTCGTATGAAGGAAACGGCGTCCGAGGCACCATCCCGCCCCACGCTCAGCCGTTCGCGCTCGGGCCGGCCACGGGATACGGCTTCGCCCAGGGCGCGTACGTAGGGGTTGCTCGGAGAGACGGTCACGGGCGGGTGGATGAAGGTGCGGTTCACGTCGACGTCCGGGATGGCCCGGACCTGAGCCAGGATCTCCCCCGGATCCTGACCCGGAAGGTAGCGGACGTCGACCGCCATCTGGCATTGGTCGGGAACCTTGTTCAGCGCGTCGCCGCCCTCAATCCGCCCCAGGTTGATCGACGGCCGGTCAAACAGCTCCGAGGACTCGCGGGAGAACGGCAGCGACTCGATGGTTCGAAAGGCGTCAACGGCCTTGAGCACGGCGTTGTCGCCCAGCCACGGGGTGGAGCTGTGGGCCGCCCGCCCGTGGACGACGATGCGCATGACCAGCACTCCCTTGGCCTGAACCCCGATCAGCATGTTCGTGGGTTCGCCGGTAATGGCGAAAGTCCCGCCCAGGCCGCGCTGGACCATGGCGTCGGTGGAGCGCTCGTCGATCTCCTCGGACTCCTCATCGGGGACGCAGATGAGCCGCAGCTTGACCTCATCCTGGTCCTCGAGATCCTTGAGCGCGCACATCATCGCCGCCAGGCCGCCCTTCATGTCATAGGCGCCGCGGCCGATCAGCCGATCGCCTTCGAGGCGGGGACTGAACTGCTCGGCGCGACCGGGCACGACGTCGAGGTGGCCGTGGAAGACCACACAGGGCGCATCGGGATGCCGGGCGCCCGTCTCGGCCGCCAGCACGGGCAGGCCGTGGTGATCAAAGTCACGGACCTCGATGTCGCGGGATTCGAGCCAGCCCTTGACGAATCCTGCCGCCGCGATCAGCTCATCGGGACGCGAGGTCTCATAGCCGATCAGCCGCTCGGCCAGGTTGCGCTCGTCAACCACCGTCGGCGATGTTCAGAAACGTCTCCCAGCGATTGCGGTCGCGCTCGGCCACCCGCCGCTTCTCGCTGTCCTCGCCGGCCTCCTCGAGCTCTCGCTCGGCCCGCTCCAGGCGCTCGCGCAGGTCTCCGGCGTCGAGGGCATCGGCCTCGTGGGCCTCTTCGACCAGCAGCATCACATGCTCTCCGGCGACCTGCAGGTAGCCCTCGGACTGGGCGAAGCTGACCACGTCGGAGTCGGATTTGTAGATCCGCAGCTCGGTGGGATCGAGCATGGCCAGCAGCGGCTGATGGTTGGCCAGAATGCCGATCGACCCCACCGCGGTCCGGGTCGAGACCATCTCCGCCTCGTCGTCGAAGACCTGGCCCTCGGGGGTCAGGACCTCGACGTGGAACTTGGTGTGGGCCATGCCTACTTCTCGTCGTCGTCGTCTGACTTGGACTTGGACTTGGACTCGCTGTCGTCGTCGTCTGACTTCGACTCGGTGTCGTCGTCGTCTGACTTCGACTTGGTGTCGTCCTCGTCCGACTTGGACTTGGACTTGGACTTGGAGTCCGAATCCTCCTCCTGCTCGTCCTCGTCTGAGCCTCCCCCGGAGTCCTTGACCACCTCGTCGATCGTGCCCTTCATGAAGAACGCCCGCTCGGGGAGTTCGTCGTGCTTGCCCTCCAGGATCTCCTTGAAGCCGCGGATCGACTCCTCCACGGGCACGAACACGCCGGGGGTACCGGTGAACTGCTCGGCCACGTGGAAGGGCTGGGAGAGGAAGCGCTCCAGTCGCCGGGCCCGGTTGACCGTCACCCGATCCTCGTCGGAGAGCTCGTCGATGCCGAGGATGGCGATGATGTCCTGGAGCTCCCGGTAGCGCTGGAGGAGCTCCTTGACCTCGTTGGCCGTGTCGAAGTGCTCGTCCCCGAGGATCTCCCGCTTGAGGATCGTCGAAGTGGAGTCGAGCGGGTCCACAGCCGGGTAGATCCCCTTCGAGGCGATCGACCGTGACAGCGACGTCGTAGAGTTGAGGTGGGCGAAGGCCGAGGCCGGCGCCGGATCGGTGAGGTCGTCGGCCGGAACGTAGATGGCCTGGATCGAGGTCACCGAGCCCTTGCGGGTGGAGGTGATCCGCTCCTGGAGCTGACCCATCTCGGACTCCAGCGTCGGCTGATAGCCCACCTGCGACGGCATGCGCCCGAGCAGCGCGGAGACCTCCGAGCCCGCCTGAACGAATCGGAAGATGTTGTCGATGAACAGGAGCACGTCCTGGCCACCCTGCTCGCGGAAGTACTCGGCCATGGTCAACCC